>DKBE01000022.1 GCA_002451085.1 Proteobacteria bacterium UBA6908
GATGGAGCTGGATTTCCGCACCGGGCAGGTGCTTGACGCCATCAAGCAAGCCGGTATCGAGGACAACACCATCGTGATCTGGCTGAGCGATAACTCAGCTACACCCACGCTGACCTCCCCTCCGGATGCGCACTGGGGCGGTAATAATGGCCCCTTTCGTGGTGAGCTCGGTGATCCTCTCGAGGGGTCGCTCCGCGTCCCGGGGATAATCAAGTGGCCGGGCAAGATCAAANNCTCCATCCACGACTTTGTCCCGACTTTGGCCGCGATCATCGGTGCGAAGCTCCCCAAGGACCGACCCTACGACGGCGTTGATCAGAACGCGTTTTTCCTCGGCAAGCAAGACAAGTCCAATCGCAATCATCTGATCAGCTTCATTGAGAACGAGATCGCTGCCGTGCGCTGGAGCAAATACCGCATCTATCCGAAAGCCTTTGTCGAGAACTTTGGCAATCCGGCGCAAGAGGGACTGCTGGGCCTGAAGCTGGAGAAGGCGAGTGGCCCTGACATCTATGACATCGAGGCCGATCCGCGCGAGCGCAACAGCCTGGGCGGAACTCACGCCTGGATCATGGGACCCTACATCCGGATCATTGCAGAATACAATCAATCGCTGAAGAAATACCCGAACCCACCGGGCGTGTCCCTGACGCGCACCGAATTCGGAAAGTAAAATGTCATCAACCACAGGAGAAATGATCATGAGGAGATCTGTTAGACATCAATACATGGCCGCCGCGCTCTTTGGCGCGCTGGTCGTTTCCTCACATCCTGTGCTGGCACAGACGGCTCGCTTCGATGCATTGGCTAACCTGCCGTTCAAAGAGAACACCCCTACGAAGGAAACTGCTCAAACGCTGCGAGACGAATTGCTCTTTCAGCGCGCGACACAAACCTACCTGTGGGCGATGCCGCTGATCAACACGCTCGGCATGCAGGAAGGATCAGAGAAAATCTTCGGTGCCGGCTACAACGTGTTGCCGGTCTGGAAGAAGCGGCTTGACGCCAAGACGCTGGTCACCACGCCGAATTCGGATGTCATCTATGCGATGAGTTATCTGGATCTCGGCAAGGATGGTCCGATGGTGTTTGAAGCGCCGCCCATGCTTCAAGGGATTCTGCTGGACTTCTGGCAGCGCCCCATTCCGGTGGATGGCGGCAAGTTTGCCGGCGATGTTGGCCTGCCCGGGCCGGATGCCGGCAAGGGAGGCAGATTCCTGTTGTTGCCGCCGGGTTATACAGGCAAGGTGCCGAAAGGTTATTACGTCTATCGCTCAGGCACTAACAATGTGTTTGTCTTCCTGCGTGCGTTCTATCAGGATCCGAAAGATCTGGCGCCACCGGTCAAGTTGATGGAGCAGGCGAAGTTCTATCCGCTCGGCAAGAAGGCAAGTGCGAAGCCGATGAAATATCCCAACGCGTCCGGTGTCCCGGCCAATATGCTACCGGTCAGTGACGCCAACGTGTTCGGTCAGCTCAAGCGCCTGGTGGACAGCGAAGGGCCGCACCTTGCCAGCCCGGATGGTCTTGGCATGCTGGCGTCGATCGGCATCAGCAAGGATCAACCGTTCAAGCCTGATTCGCACACCCGGGCGATACTCGATCGTGCCGCAAAAACCGCCTACAAGATTAGCCGTGTGATTGGTTTTCAGGATGCACTGAATGGAGGCTCTATCCGCGTTTATCCGGACCGACTCTGGACCAATCCGCTGGATAACATCACGCCCCGCAACTCACGCAACACCATCGATCTGTCGTGGGAAAATCTCGCCGGGAACTATCTCGATCTCGATTCTCGCATCTGGTTCTTCACAAACTATTATTCCATCAGTCCCGGTATGGTCTCGAAAATACCGGGCAAGGGCGCGATGTACATGATCGCATTCACCGACAGCAAGGGTATACCCTTATCAGGTGGTAGCAATTACCGCTTGAACCTGCCGGCCAAGGTGCCCGCCGCCAATTTCTGGTCGTTAACGTTGTATGAAGCAGAGAATGGCTCGGGACTGGCCAATGGCCAACCATTCCCCTCACTGGGTTCGCGTGACAAGCCGGCGCAGAACGCCGACGGTAGCACCGACTTGTATCTCGGACCCAAAGCACCCGCAGGCAAAGAGTCAAACTGGATGGCGACGGTGCCAGGCAAAGGATACTTTGCCGTTCTGCGGCTCTATGGACCCACCGAGACCGCCATGGACAAGAGTTGGAAGCCGGGTGACCTTGAAAAGGTGAAGTAATCATCGAGGACCCGCTAACAAATGTTGATTGTGAGTGTTACCGATGTATTATCGATGTAGTAGTGCAATTTTTGGATAACGGTATCGGAACTACTCAAACGCAACGAAGGGAACTATTCCATGATCAATAAACATAAACTTGTGTTGTTGGGGTTCAGCCTGTGGGGCGGATACTTGTTTACCTCACCGGTACTGGCAGATTCCAGTGAGGATCTGGCCAAGAAACTCGCCAACCCGATCGCGGCCCTGATCAGCGTGCCGTTCCAACTCAACTACGACCAGGACATCGGACTCACCGATGACGGCAAGCGCTGGACGCTGAACATCCAGCCGGTGATCCCGATCGAACTCAACCAAGACTGGAACATCATCTCCCGCACCATTCTGCCGGTTGTTTCGCAGGATGACATTGCTCCGGGAAGCGGCAGCCAGACAGGTATTGGTGACATCGTGCAAAGCCTGTTCTTCTCACCCAAGGCACCGACCTCCAGTGGCTGGATCTGGGGTGCCGGACCGGTATTTCTGCTACCGACCGGTTCTGAACGACAGCTGACCGCGGACAAGTGGGGTGCCGGGCCGACGGCGGTGGTGCTCAAGCAGCAAGGACCGTGGACCTATGGTGCCCTGGCCAACCACATCTGGTCCTTCGCGGGCAATGACAACCGTGCGGACATCAGCTCGACATTCCTGCAACCGTTCCTGTCGTATACCACGCCCACGGCCTGGACCTTCGCGCTCAACACCGAAAGTACGTATGACTGGGAAAACAAGCGGTGGACAGTGCCTATCAACGGAATCGTAAGCAAAGTCACGAAAATCGGTAGTCAGCTGGTGAGTGTTGGCGGTGGCGTGCGCTATTGGGCAGATGGCCCGAACAGTGCGCCGGAAGGCTGGGGTTTCAGGCTTATTGTTACGTTGCTATACCCGAAATAACCGGTCCATCCCCTGCATGGTTAACCATGTGTTCGAGCCGTGTCTATCCGCTATGCTTACTATGCCAGCGACCATCGCTGAGCATATTGAGAGGAGCTCATGATCAAGTTCATGCAATGTATCCGCCGCCAACCACAGCTGTCGGTCGTTGATTTCCGACGCCATTGGGATCGCTATACCCAGGTGTGGCAGGAGTTGGCTCGCTTGTCCGAAGCCAGACGCATGGTGACAAGCGTTGGCCTGGACATCGATCAGAACACCTCGATCCAGCTCGCCCGGGGGACGCGGGAGCCGTTCGATGGTGTGCTTGAGGTCTGGTGGTTGAATGGCGAACAGGTGAGCAAATACCTGCAAGACCCGGCACTGAAGGAAAAGCTGGCATCGATGCGCCAGTTGCAGGAGGAGTTTGTCGACCTGGCCAGCTCGAGCTTTTTCTTTGCGTCCGAAGCGGAACATCTCGGCGGCGGCTGAGCCTGCCGTCCGGGGTTGCCCGAAGCTAGTGGTTGGCGGGTTTGGCCGGCGGCTGCTTTGACGGGGCCAACAGCTTCCATTTCCCATTGGCTTCCTTGCAAAACACGGCGTCGGTTTTCGCCTCGGCGTAACCGCGTGCGCGATTGCTGATGCGTGTACGGCGGCAGCGCCTGTCGTTCTGTTTGAAGGAGTTGATGACCGCAATCTCGCCCGAGCTGCCGGTGTCGGGATTATTCCAGCGACGAACATCCGCGTCGGCGGTATGGTCCAGGGCATCGTGCAAAGTGGATTCGTATAGCTCGAGATCCGCTCCCGTGAAGCGGGTGATCGGCGCATCCTTGAGAAAGCCAAGATTGCTGGCGAAGACCATGCCCGAAAATACAGAACCTGCTATCCAGATGACGGCGACCAGGCAATGCCACGCTGGTCTGGTCCAGCCATTAGGATGACGTGTCAAGGTTGGACCCGTTATTTGCAGTTGCCGCTGCACGAGATTGTGCGCTCGGCGCAGGTAATCTGGTCGAAATGCTCGGCATCGCGAAATTCGGTGTTGCCACCAGTGAGCATGCCGCTGGCGTCGTTGCACAATTTCACGCTGTTGACGTCGCGCGGCTCGCGGTACCACTGCACGTTCGTGCAACCCGGGTTGCCATGACCCACTCGCAGCGACAGGGTATAGGTGCCGCACAGCAGGCCACGATGTTGTACCACGCCCTCAGCACCCCACGACCCGTCACGGCGCGCCCAGGCCTTGTAGTCACCGAAGTCAAACTCGAGCTTCACTGGCTTGCCGTCTTTGTTCCATTCGGCTGTTGGCCGCGCCACGGCGGTACGACCGAGGCCCGGCGTGCCTGCGGTATCGGCCAGGGCGGAAGGCAGGGCGACAATCAGGGCCACAATGGCGAATATGGCCGGCGAAGAGTGTCTGTGCTGGAAATTGCGATGAGTTCGCAAGGCTGCCGCCATCACGTGCTCCGGGGCCAATAGCCGGTGGTGGTGAGGCTTGCGAGTATACCTGCTTCCCGGGCAGGCCGGCACGGCCAGACCTTGATTGCTGTCGTCAGGGCCTTGTCGGACAATCGCCAGTTGGCAGAATGGCCGCAATGTGGTGTCCTATTGCAGGCGCGCAACCACAACCCGACCCGGCCCTGGTCCTTGTTGCTGCGAATGGAGAAAAAGATGAAATCGCCAAGCGTTCTGGTGCTGGCTTGCGCCGCACTTTTTATCAAACTCGCCGCGGCGGCAGACGATGTCGTCGTTGTCACCGATACGGCCGAGGCGCAGGCAACCGTGGTCGCCATCGAAAAGTCGCAACGCCGTCTCGTGCTGCGTGACGACAAGGCCAATGAGTACGAAATCCTTGCCGGACCGGAGGTGCGCAACTTCAACGAAATCAAGAAGGGTGATGTCGTCGAGTTGCGGTACCAGCGTGCCGCTGCCTCGCGGCTCGAAAAACTGGCTGGCCCGGATGCCGCGGCCGAAATGACTCGGGTCGAACGTGCCCCGGCCGGTGCCAAGCCGGAAATGACCGCGATCCGTTCGCGCACGATTGCTGCCAAGGTCATTGAGATCGATACCCAGCACCGGCTGCTGACCGTTCAGGGACCGAAAGGCAACGTCGTCACGGTACGGGTTCCGCCAGGGCTGTTGGCCTTCGATAAGCTTGAAATTGGGGACACGATTGCCGCGGGCTATACCGAGGCAATCGCGATCTCGGTCCGTACGCCAGCCAGGAAAAAATGATCGTCATGATTTACCACTCTGTGCGGTTCGAACGGTATCGCTGGTTGGCCCTCCTGGTTTGGTTGCTGTCACTCTCCGCGCTCGCTGCCGATGCGCCACCGGATGCGCCGGTCGTTACGGCACCGGTCACGCTGGACGGGATAACGTTATTTCGAGTGCGTGGGGCGTTGTCCTATCCGGCGGCCGAACGCGCCGATGTAATCGGCGAACGGATTGCCGCGTTTGCCACCGACCAGTCGCTGTCGACGAAAGACCTGCAGATCGTCGAGACCAAAGATCGCACGATGATTCAGATCGGCAACCGCCCAATCGCCACCGTGGTCGATGCCGATGCCAACCCCGAGGGCCTGACCCGTCAGCAGGTAGCCGAACTGCAATTGCAGAAGATCACACTGGCGGTGGAGCGTTACCGTCATGATCGCTCCATCGGTTCGCTCGTGCGCGCCGGCGTCTCGGCGCTGGTGGCAACACTGCTGCTGGTCCTGTTGATGTTCGGCATGCGGCGCCTCTCGGCGCGGCTCAACGCCAGCGCCAAGCGCCATTACCAGCAGCGCATGGAGCAACTCAAGGCAGAAACCCGAAAAATCGTCCAGGCGGAACGGTTGCAAACCGCTCTCCAGGGCTTGTTCGGGTTCATGAGCACGCTGCTCCAATTGACGATGGTGCTGGTCTATCTCGAGTTCATGCTGGCGTTGTGGCCGTGGACGCGACCCTTGTCCGAACGCGTACTGGTGATCGTGCTGGATCCGCTGCGTTCCATGGGCGCGGCCGTGCTCGCGGCGATTCCCGGATTGGTGTTTGTGGCCATCCTCGCCATGATTACACGCTATGTTCTCAAGGTCGCGCGCCTGTATTTCTCCGGGATCGCCGCCGGTAGCGTGACGCTCGCCAATTTTGACCGTGACTGGGCGTGGCCGACTTACCGGATCCTGCGATTGTTGACGATCGCCTTCGCCGTTGTGGTGGCCTATCCGTATATCCCGGGTTCGGACTCATCGGCGTTCAAGGGGGTCTCGGTGTTGCTGGGAGTGATTTTCTCGCTCGGCTCGACCTCGGTGGTTGCCAATACCGTTGCTGGCTACACCCTGGTCTATCGCCGGGCGTTCAAGGTCGGTGACCGGGTTCGCATTGGCGAGCACGTCGGCGTCATTGTGGAGATGCGCGTGCAAGTCACCCATCTGCGTTCGCTGAAGAACGAAGACGTCGTCATTCCCAACTCAATCGTACTGACGAGCATCACGGTTAACTACTCGGCACTGGCATTACAGCAAGGGCTGATCCTGCATACGACGGTCGGGATTGGCTACGAAACGCCATGGCGTCAGGTTGAATCCATGCTCATTGAAGCGGCGCAACGCACCCCCGGTCTGTTGCAGGCGCCGTCGCCGTTCATCCTGCAAAAGAGCCTCGGTGATTTCTGCGTGGTGTACGAGCTGAACGTCTATTGCGACCGGCCACACGAATCGGAACGGCTGTATACCGCCTTGCATCAGAACATTCTCGATGTATTCAATGAGCACAATGTGCAGATCATGACACCGGCCTACGTGGGTGACCCCGCTGAGCCCAAGGTGGTGGCCCGGAAAGACTGGTTTTTGCCACCGGCGTCACCACCGCCCCCAAAAGCCAAAGAGTGATACCCATCAGGCCCCGCTTCATCACGGAGTGAGACGTAACGACAATGCCCAAATTGAACCGCAAAATAATCCTGTTGGGGACGCTCTTGCTGGCCAGTTGCGCCACGCTGGTTTCGAATTATGAAAAACTCTATGGCCCGTCGACGCCCAGGGATCGGGTCACATCAGCGGAACAGATTGCGTCGTCCGGCCATGTTTCATTTGAGAAACAGGTGCGGCCGATTCTCGATCGCCGCTGTATTGCGTGCCACAGCTGTTACGACGCACCCTGCCAGCTCAACCTGACCTCCTACGAAGGTCTCGACCGCGGGGTCAACCCGGAACTGGTTTATAACGGCGGACGGTTTACGACGGCCCCCCCAACCCGGCTCGGCATTGATGCCCAGACCACGACCGGTTGGCGCGCCAGAGGATTTCAACCGGTGCTGAACGAGCGTGCCAATACGAGCCTGGCCCATCTCGACAACTCGCTGCTGTACAAGGCGCTGCTGTTGAAGCGTCGTGACCATTTTCCGACTTCCGGGCGCTTGTCACCCAAGTATGGGGTAGGTTCCGAGCTGGAGAGCGATAAGGATTCGTTGATTCAGCCGAACACGTGTCCCGCCATCGAAGACTATGAGCGACACGGGCGTCAGCATCCGCAGTGGGGCATGCCGTTCGGGTTTCCCGCACTGGCCGATGATGAATTCAGAACGATAGAGGCCTGGTTGGTGCAGGGCTCCCCGGTCGAGCCGCCGACGATGTTGTCGCCAGCGGTTCAGCGCGAGGTCGCCAAGTGGGAGAAATTTTTCAACGGCGCCTCGGCCAGGGAACGGCTGATGTCACGCTATCTGTACGAGCATCTGTTCCTCGGACACCTGTACTTCGATCAGACGGCACCCGGCCAGTATTTTATGCTGGTGCGATCGCGCAGCGCACCCGGCCAGCCGATCGACCTGATCGCTTCCGTACGTCCCTACGACGATCCGGGCACGAAGATCTTTTATTACCGGTTGCAACGTTACGACCGCACCATCGTCGACAAGACCCATCTTCCCTATGCGCTCAACGACCATCGTCTGGCGCGGCTGCAGGAATTGTTTCTCAAGCCGAAGTATGCCGTGGCGGAGTTGCCGGGTTATGAACCGAAGCTGTCGGCCAATCCTTTTAAAACCTTTGCCGCGATTCCGCCGCGCAGCCGCTACCAGTTCATGCTTGATGAGGCGCACTTCATTATCGCCGGATTCATCAAGGGGCCGGTGTGCCGCGGTTCAATCGCGCTCAGCGTGATCGACGATCATTTCTGGGTGATGTTCTCCAGCCCGGAAGGCGATCTGCTGAGTGGCGATGCTGCGTTCCTTGCGAACCATAGTGATGATCTGCGCATTCCCTCGGAGCGCGAGGATAAAATCGGGCTGATCACGGCCTGGAACGCGTATTATGACTATGCGCAACGGTACTTCCTGTCCAAGGTGGAATATATCAACCAGACCTATCCCCGGGGAGAGGGGTTTGGACTCAAGCAGATCTGGGACGGTGGCAAGGCCAATCGCAGTGCCGCGCTCACCGTGTATCGCCACTATGACAGTGCCACCGTGGTGCAGGGATTTGTCGGCGAGATCCCGAAGACCGGCTGGGTGATCGATTACCCGTTGCTTGAGCGAATTCATTATCTGCTGGTGGCCGGTTTTAATGTCTACGGCCCTGCCAGCCACCAGTTGGCCACACGTACCTACATGGATTTTCTGCGCATCGAAGCGGAGCTTAATTTCCTGGTATTTCTACCGAGCGAACAGCGCCTGCCGCTGTATCGGCAATGGTACCGGGGCACGGACTACCCGAAAAAGCTCGAGCGCCTGATCTCCAACAGCGTGTCGAAGTACGGCACCCGCAAGCCGTCTATACAATTTGAAACCGCCGACAGCAAAAAGGAATTTTTTGTCAAGGTCTATCAGCACCTGGGCAACGCACGATCGGCGTATGACACGATCAACTGGTGCCGGTCATTTCCGTTGCAGTGCGCGTCACTGAAGCAGGATGCAAGGTCCGCCGCCGTCGAAAACGCATTTCGACGCCTGAGTGGCGCCAAAGGCCGGATCACGGATGTGTTTCCCAACGTCACGTTTGTGCGCGTCATCGTCGATGGATCAGTTGAAAATGATCTGGTCTACACCCTGGTGCGCAATAAATCCTACCTCAACATCACGTCGCTGATACCGACCGAAAAGAGCCGCATCAAGGGCGAAGACACGCTCGACGTGGTCAAGGGTTTCATCGGCGCTTATCCAAACTTCTTTCTCGAGCTGCGCCTTGGGGATCTGCAGGCCTTCGTCGACGAGTATGTGGCGATCGACAGCTTTCAGCGCTACGACGCGTTGATCGACAAATATGGCATCCGGCGCAGCAACCCGGGCTTCTGGCACAGCGCAGACTGGTTTAATGCCAAGTACCGCCATGATCTGCCGATTCAGGCCGGGGTATTCGATCTGAACCGGTATCAGAATCGCTAGGCGTTGATGCACAAATGGCAAGGTGTGCACTGGAATGTCATCAGTTTCAGGTTCGCTTCTACATAGTTGTTTTTAATGTGAATCAACCCGGGAACCGCTGCATTTGAGTATCATCATGGACTTCCGGGAAATTGCCGGCCCACCGAGCACGACCGCAAGCACCGTGACAGTGAGAGCAGCGCGATCATTCATGGTTGGCGTATGCATGCAAGCATGCAGTGCCTGTAGATTCGGTACCATCACAAGATTAGGGCTTGTGGTGTTATTCGCGACGTTTCCGTACCCGCTTCAGGCTGACATTAATGACATCCTTGAGGCGATTCGTCAGAGTGAGTTCCGCTTCGCTCGCGCGACCAGCGAGGTGCCGTTCTATCCGGTGGGTTGGTTCCAATACCGCTACTATCCGGCCACCGAATTTCGGGATGAGCAGGGCGTGCAGCCGGCGGCAGATGTTGCCGAACACACAATCAGTTTTGGAGCCGTGTTGCCCGTCTATGTCGATCGACGCGACATGGTCCTGCTGGGTGGAGATGTGGCGCGCGACGCGATCCAGGTTAAATCCGGTCCGTATCAGGATCAGCGCATCATTCGCCTGACACCAGTTGCCGTGTGGCTGCATCAGATCGACAAGGATGACATGTTGGGGGTGTTCGCAGCGCCGATTCTCAGCAAGGAAATGGTCAGTGACCAGCCATGGAACACCAATGGATTTGGTGGCGTGATCGGCATGCACTGGCATAGCGATACCCTGCAATGGCTGTATGGCGGAGTTTACGAGTACAACTTTGGCGGGAGCTATCTCTATCCGTACCTTGGACTTCAGTGGCAACCGACTCCGCAGTGGTCGGTGGCGCTGCTTTTTCCATGGCCGTCCATTTCCTACACCCCGGCGCCACGCTGGCTGCTGCAGTTGGGCGTTGCGCCCGGCGGATCCAGCTGGGTGTCACAGGGCGATGGCTTTGAGAATACGCAGACGTTTAGCGCGTGGAATCTCAGCGCTGGCATTGCTTATCGTCTGCAAGGACCGTGGTGGTTGTATGCCGGCGCCGGGGCGACCGGATTTCGCGGCTTGACGCAGAAAATGCCTGGGAGCGAATCGCGGTTTGAAGCTCAGTCGAGTCCGGTGTACACGCTCTCGATTCAGTTTCGACCGTGAAATCTCGTTAACGAATTAATTAATCAGCCGGTTCAGGCCGGCCCGGGAGCTCAGATGCCCCAGCCGAATCGCAGGTAGATGCCCCGGTTGGAACCATTGCCATCGGCGTATTCGAGTGTCGCCACCATTCCCTCTTTCGGCTTCACCATGAAGAAGAGACCGCCGCCAATGGTGGGGTAAATATTTGAGCTGTCGCCACAACCTTTGTCGCCGCCATACAGACAGGCAACTCCGGTGAACAGGGTGATTCCCCAGCGTTCGCCGAGCCGAAAGCGTTCTTCTGCTTCAATGGAGGACATATTGCGACCGAGATACTGCCCTGATGTGTAGCCTCGCAACTGGATCGTGGCGTACCCGCCGGGTGGCGCATCCGATGTCCAGTGATTGTTGAGGCGCCAGACAAAAACATTTCCTTCGCCATGCGGGAGGTAGTGCTTGTAGCCAAGCCGATAGACGTCAAAGCTCACGTCTCCACCAAGACCCTTGCGGTAGGCGATGTTGTTCAGGTCGACGATCATCCCGGCGCTCGGAGAATTCTGATCATTACGGGTGTCGTAATTGATGACGGCGCCAATGCCGATGGAATCAAAACCGGTCAGCCCCAGTTGCTCGAGAATTTCACCGGATAGGGCATCTTCCCCCACGATCGTATAGTTGGTATTGGTCGCTTGCGCACCGACAAACCAGTGTTCCTTGACACGGTACAGGTAGCGTCCGGCCAGCGCCTTCAGCTGGTCTTCGGTCTGGAGCGGGAACCCGGTTCCCAGGAAATCTTCGTACTGGTTCTTGACCTTGCCGCCACCGTAAAAGGCCGTGAGGCGGTGGTGGTTCTCCCCAAAGTTGGTGCGCGCGAACAGCCCGCCGACCTTGGAACCCGTGGTGGTGTAGAGAACTTGGGCCCCGATCATTGACACGGAGGAAGCAGGATCCATCCGGAACATGTAGGCCGCCATGAGCCCACCCGAGGTGCCGAGCTTGGGATCCGATGACACGATCGGCACGACCAGCCATGGCGATTCGATCGCATTTTCCTCTGCCGCGTCCGGGATTTTTGAAGCCACCGCCGCTTCGGTCACGGCCAACAGAGCCAGGCAACAGGTAGCAAAGGCGCGACTTGTCATCAATGAAACGTCCCACTGGTAGCAGTGTGTCTACGATACCTGTTCAAGGTAAGCAACTCAAAGACGATCTTTGTACAGCCCTTTGCAAGACACGTTCATTGGACTGATTCCGCCGTAAACGGCCTGCCATCGCTTACCGGTTACCGGGAACATCAAGATTCGGCTTGGGGACGTAATTGTCGCCGAAAAGCCAAAAACACCGGCGGTTGGGCCGTGCCAGGCCAATGATTGGAAAGTACGGTATCGGTCGCCGCAACCCGAAGTTCTGGCGGAGCACCGACTGGGTTAACGCCAAGTACCAGCATGATGAACTGGTCCCGGCGGGTGTCTTTCAGGTTGTGCCCAGTCCCATAGGCGGTTATCGTGAACAGAACGCGGCTCGCCCTTCACAGCGAATGATCAGGAATTTGCAGGTCATCGTCGCTGTGGCCGCGCCGGCCAAGTTAAAGACCAGGCCACGTCAATCAACACGCAACGGGAGGTATTGCCATGGTGAAATCAATACTCAAACGGTCGCTGGTTCTATTGCTTCTTTGGCTGCCCGGGATCCCGGCACAGGCCGATGACTACACTGATACCATTCGGGTGTTTCGTAATGCCGGCCAGACAAAGACATTCTTCGGAAACAGCTATGGTTATGCGGTATTTCCGACCATCGGCAAGGGCGGGATCGGTATCGGCGGTGCGCATGGCTCTGGTCGGGTGTATGCGCAAGGCAACTATACGGGCGATACCAAAATGACCCAAATTACAGTCGGTGCGCAGTTGGGAGGCCAGGCCTACAGCCAGATGATCTTCTTTCAGAACGAGCGCGCATACAAGGATTTCACCAGCGGCAATTTTGAGTTCGGTGCCCAAGCGACTGCCGTGGCAATCACGGTCGGGGCCTCGGCACAGACCACGACGACCGGAACCTCGGCGGGAGCCACCGGCACACGAAAGCAAGGAGCGGCAGCCGGGCTCTATCACGGGGGGATGGCTGTGTTCACCATTGCCAAGGGTGGCTTGATGTACGAAGCCAGTATCGGTGGTCAGAAGTTCAGCTACACACCTAAAAAATAGTCGCGCGCGAAACCATTGTTTATCGCACGAGCGTGACCAGGGCCTGGTCAATGTGCGAGACATTGCTGAACGGCTGGTTCGTTCACCGGCCGTCAGTCGTGCAGGGGTGTCGAATTCGCGTTGCCAGGGAAGGTCCTCATGCCTCATCGGGTGTTGTGCGTGCCTGGCGTCAAATGCGCAGTGTGTTCCAGGCGCCGGTCGCGCGTACAAAAGATTGCCGGTATCAGTGCACTGATCCACGAGTTGCGGCGATCAGCTCCGATGACCGGGCCATCTATTGCAAAATCGGCAAGGCATTTTGATCGTGACATCAGGTCGTGTTCCAGTTTAGATGAGGCCTCAATCGGCACCGTGGGTGGAATGAGCCTATGACTCAATGCAGATTGATCAAGACCGTTTCTGTGACTATGGGCGGCCAGCGAATCCGCAGGTTGGTGCCGGTGATCGTGCTCGGCTGCGTATTGATTGGGCTGACCGGCTGCATCTTCCAGGAAGTCAAAGAGCAACAACAAAAGATCAGTGCACTGTGCACCGTGGAGGGAAAGGTGCGCACCGACAAGTCGGACAATTATCCCCTGGTCGTGCTGTTGCTGCGCCGTCCGGACGGGATCAGCGATATCAAGGTCAAATGGCAATTGGCCGATCATTATGTCCTGGAAGGCCCCGGGCGGTGGTTTTTTCGCGCATCCCCTGGGAACTATGCCCTGGTGGCATTCGAGGACCGCAATGCAAACCTGATTTATGAGCCCGACGAACCGGCGCTGGATACCCTCCCCAATCAGTTGATTGCCTGCGGGGCCGGAATGCGAATTGAGAATCCGGAGTTGGTCATCCCGGTCACCGGACGCGTCGCTGTTGACGGCCCGGTCGACATCGCCGGCCTGCAGGTGCGGACGATTCAGCAGCAGCTGGATATCAGCCTCGGTGCCGTGACCGCGGTCGGCGAGGTTACAACACTCGATGACCCGCGCTTCAGTGAGGAGCATGCCAGCCAGGGATTATGGCATCCATTTGATTTTCTGTTTGAGGCACGACCGGGCATCTACTTTCTCGAACCGTATAATAAAAAGAAGACACCAGTATTGTTTGTGCATGGGATCGGTGGCACACCGATCAACTTCCGTTATCTGATCGAGCATCTTGACCGTGAGCGCTTCCAGCCGTGGGTCTACTACTACCCATCGGGTGCGCACCTTAACGGAGTGGCTGACCACCTCGACCAGACAGTCAAACGCCTGCAGCTGATGCACGGATTCAAGCGCTTGCTGCTGGTTGCCCACAGCATGGGCGGCCTTGTATCCCGCGGGTTTCTGTTGCGCAACCAGACGGAGACACAACGCGCTGATATCCCGTTGTTTGTGTCCATCTCCACACCCTGGGGCGGCGTGCCGTTTGCCGCGACGGGCGTGAAGCATGCACCCACGGTGGTCTGGGTGTGGTACGACATGGCTCCCCGGAGCGCCTATTTGCGACAGCTCTTTTATCGCGACCCGGATCGCATCACGGAACATCGTTCGCTGCCGCCCGAAACCACACACCATTTGCTGTTCGGGTTTCAACGCGACAGCCTTTCTCTCGGTGAATCCGACGATCAGGTGGTGAGTGTCGCGAGTCAACTCTATCCGGGTGCCCAGCAGGATGCGGTTCGGCTGTATGGGTTTGATGCAACCCACGAGGGTATCCTTGAAAAAGATATGGTTTCTCGTCTCTTGAACCAGCTGTTGGTCGAGGCCATACGCTAGTCGGACACCACGGGCGCGCCGGGTGGCCAGCACTGCAAACAGGCGGATAAAATGCTATTGTGCACGCGATTTTGCCAGCCATGGCAATTGCCGTTCTAAAGAATCACAACTCGATTTCATTCACAAGGAGTCTGTTCCATGACCAAAGTACTGAGAGTGATCGCTATTGCCGCATTGTTCGCCGTTGGATCGCCGGCATTGCTGGCCGCCGAGAAGGCCGCCGACAAAGGTGCCGGGAAGAGCGGCGCCATCGTGCTGACCAGTTCCATGCACGCCAAGGCCACGGTCGTCGGTGTCAAGCAGAAGGAGCGCGAGATTACGCTGCGTGACGAGAAGGGTGCCGAAATGACGATGGTGGCCGGTGACGAGGTTCGCAACTTCAAGCAGATCAAGAAGGGCGACATCGTTGAGGTTGAATATCATGTTGCTGTCGCCTCGATGCTCGAGAAGGTCAAGAACATGAACGTGGCTGGAGAAAGCAGCGCCGTGCAGCGCGCCCCAGCCGGTGCCAAGCCCGGCGTGATGGCCGAACACACCCGCACGATCATCGCCACCGTGCTCGAGGTGAACGCCAAGGAACGCCTGCTCACGGCCCAGGGCCCGAAGGGTGGTGTTGTGACCATCAAGGTTCCGGCTGAAATGAAAACCTTTGACAGCCTGAAGAAGGGCGACAAGATCTCCGCCGTGTACAGCGAGGCGATCGCCGTTTCCGTCAAGACCCCGGAAAAGAAGAAATAATCGGTTTAGTACTGTTCGTAACGAGAACGGGCGGCAACAGCCGCCCGTTTTTTTTGCCAAGTGTGGTGTGCGGACCCCAGGCTGGTGTTCAGCCAGGCCGTGGGTGATGCACGCAACGGAAGCGTTACTTGGCCTTCTTGTTCACGGGTGGAAATCGGCCCAGAACTTCGTTGACCACGGTGTTGATGATTTCAGTGCGTTTTTCCGGCGAATAATCCTCGCCGATCGTACGGTCGCCAGAACCGCGCCACACCAGCCGCTGTTGCCGGACATCGATGACATCGATGATCAAAGTACCAACCTTGTATTCCTCAACCGTGGTGCCGACGGGAAAGCCAGTGCTGATCCCGACACCGCCACGTGCTCCGTAGCGGCCATATCCCAGCGAGACCCGGCTGTCATGCACCTGGGCACGACGTTCGACGGTCACGGTGTGGGTCACGAGAAAGTCAGCCCGGGCGGCTTCGACCATCTGATAACCGCGCGCCGCGAGATGTGCATCCACGGCGGCCTGAATGCGCTCGTGCAACAGGCTGTTGCGCGCCTTTTCCTGGCGCTCGGCCTCTGTCGGGGGTGCCCAGGCATAGGAGTGGAACTGCTCAAAATTCTCCTTCGGATCATAGTCGACTCGCACCTGCACACCGCTGTTGCAGCCGTGAAGCGACAGTACCATCAGCGCGGCAATGACCCACAGCATTTTTCGGAACATGAACGTTCACCCTTGGGTTAGCAGTAAACCGCAACTTACTCCAATCTCTGTCTGCTGCCAATGCAAGGTGCGATCCGGTTCATTCCGGCGGCGCTTTCCCGGTGCGCGGTTCTGGTGACCAAATGCGGTACTGCACCTCAATGTCCTGTGGGACATAGACGACAATCGGCAATTTCGAGTTGTACGGCAGCCAGTCCCGTTGCGTGCCATTCGGGCCGAAGCGGACGCGGACCAGGTCCGTGCGTTTCGGTTCATCGGGCGGGCAGGCCATCAGTGTGGAAGCCGGGCCGCGCACGTTCTGGAGCACATAGTAGGGATAACCCCAACCCGGCACGACCTGACGCGACAACTCACCGGACAGGAACTGACGATTGCAGTCCACGGTCAGTGTCTTGCCGAGGATCAGTTCCACCCGGCGATCATCAGGAACATCGACGGCGGGCAGCCGAATGACGGTACGACGGTAACCGGGCTCGGGTTTGGGAAACGGCTTGAGGTCATCGGCCGACAACGCTTCGGCCGAAATGCCGCCGACCAGTCCGATGACGAGAACAAATGGAATCCACAGAGGCTTCATGGTCGGTTGAATGATCCCCATTACGCTTGTCAGACGATAGAACCGTAGATTAAACACGACACCGGTTTGGATCCAGTGCGCCCGACCGTGGTCTTCCGTGTGCGATGCGCATCCACCGTCGTGTTTTCTACTGCACGGCGCTCGAACATAGCCTGCAACAATGACTGGTAAATCATCGGACTGGCTTCAATGGCGCGTATGTACCCCGCCAGAGGAGCGCCGGCGAGCTTCAGGTGACCGAGCAGGTCGATCATCCGGGGCATCAGCGCCTCGGGCAGCGTGGCGATGTCTGATAGCGGGCGCGCCACACCTGCTCCCCACGGTGGGGCGGACGCAGTACCTTCATCGTCATTTGTCCGTGACCGAACAGTGAGCGATGGAGGGTCAAGATTGCAGTAGAGCGCGGCGCATTCCGTTTGAATTGGCGTCCCCGGCTGCGCCAAAGTCTGGCAGACCGAGGCGTGAAACTCGGTGGCTGGCGACAGCGTCGCGTACCCAAAGCGGTCGCGGACTTCCACCTTGTCAACCACACGCAGCAGCCGGCGCGGCATCGATTGGGCATGCACACCGGTGGCGTCCAGCAGATCGAGATAGCACTGGAAATCGCTGATCGCGGAGGGGATCTGTGGACCGTGTACATCGACCACGGCATTGTCGATGCCGGCAACCTGCAGGGCAGCCAGCAGCGGTATGGCTCCGCGCAGGGTTACACCGTGCCGGTCACCCAGTACGGTTCCGCCCTGGGAGTGGATCACTGAATCCAGTCGTGCCGGAAACGTGCTGACGATTTGAGCGGCATTGTGGTAGACAATGCGCACGCCGGTATCTGCATCGGCGGGATGCACCACAACCCGGTCTGACCGGCGCCGGCGTAACTCCCGGCATTTCCATGCCGTTGATTGTTTCAGGGTGTGCTGAACGACAGAAGCCGTGGTCGCAACGTCCATGCTGTAGGTCATGGGGTATCTCCCGTATTGGGCCCGGATCCGGTGGCGCGCCAGGCGGGTACGGCCGACTCGTCAAGTGACGTTGCAGCCGTCACGGTGGCCGCTTGCGGGGCGTCGCCATCCAGCGTGATCAGGCTGCTCGCGTCGGTTGCCGATTCCAGCGCACGCAGTAATTGGTGGCACAGCCGGTGTCCGGGTTTGTGCGCCACCAGATGGCCGACCACGGGCATGCCGAGCAGTGCCAGATCGCCGACGCAGTCGAGCAACTTGTGGCGTGCGAACTCGTCCGGAAAACGCAGTCCTTCTTCGTTCACGATGTTGGGTCCGTCGATCAGAATGGCGCTGCGCAGCGAGCCGCCGACGGCCAGGCCACGATCACGCAGCGCCTGCAGTTCGTGCGCAAAGCCGAAAGTCCGGGCCGGGGCAATCTCGCGCGCAAAGCTGTCGGGGTTCAGCGCCAACGCGTAGCGCTGGCGGCCGATCGCCGGGCTCGGAAAATCAATCTCGATGGTCATGCGTGCCTGCACGCCGGGCAGCATCACCGCGTAACGGTCACTCTCGGAGGCCACGACCGGACGCGTAATGAATAGCGCTCGCCGTGGTTCTGATTGGCGCACGGAGCCGAGCTGCTGCAGCAGCAACACGAACGGCGCCGCGCTGCCATCCATGATCGGCACCTCGGGTCCGTCCAGTTCGATCACGGCGTTGTCAATTTCGCAGCCATGCAGTGCCGCCAGCAGGTGTTCCACCGTGCCGACCGTCACGCCGTGTTCGTTGGCGAGCATCGTGCATAGCTCGGATTCCACCAGGTAGTGCCAGTGGGCCGGCACCACGCGCCGGTCGCTGCTCACATCGGTGCGCACGAAGCGTATGCCGCTATCGGGCGGGGCTGGACGCAACCGCAGGCAAACCCGTTGACCGCTGTGTAAACCACGTCCAACACAGGTGATTTCACCGGACAGCGTGTGCTGCCACGATGGCTTGCGTGATTGGTAGTTCGTTAACATGATGGCCTCCGCTACGGTTCAGTCATGTGCTGGTGTTAGAATGAACCTGCACATCCAAACCGGCCTGCCGGAGCCCGCCAAACTGTTGTCCCGGGCGCTTGACCGAAAGCGCCGAACGTTTGTCCCGGAGCGACCGAAAAGGGAGGTCTGTTGCACACCACGACAATCGCCTCATGGGCAGCCATCATCTGGCGGGCGCTGGAAGCGCGCGGCATCGCACCGGACCCGGTATTTCTGCGTGCCGGCATCGATCCCGTTCATCTGCAGGATGCCGGTGCGCGTCTCCCGCTATCGGCCATGACGCGGCTCTGGCAACTGGCGGTAGAGGCAACCGCGGATCCGTGCTTTGGCCTGAGCGCCGGCCAGCACGTGCATCCCACCACTTTCCACGGCCTCGGTTACGCCTGGTTCGCCAGCCACACACTGCGTGAGGCGCTGGATCGATTTGTGCGCTATACCCGTTTGGTCTCCACGGCGCTGACATTGCGAACCGTGGCCGTGGGCCAGGAAGTGGAGTTGATTTTCGACCCCGTGGGGAAAAAGCCGCCCGCGCCAGCCGCGGGCGACGCCGGCATGGCGGCACTGGTTGCCCTGTGCCGCACCAGTTACGGGGATGCATTCGCGCCGCTGCACGTGCGCTTCCAGCGCCCGCCGCCGGAATGCCAAGAACAGTTCGCGGCGCTCTTCCGCGCACCGATCACTTTCAATGCGCCGGACACCGCGATGGTCTTTGCCGCCGCCGACCTCGATGGCGTGCTGCCGACCGGCAACGCCGAGCTGGCGCGCGCCGCCGATGAGGTGATCCTGAAATATCTGGCGCGCTTCGATCGCGAAGATATCGTCACCCAGGCACGGATGACGCTCATGGAACTGCTGCCGTCCGGCAAGACCGGCGCGACGCATGTGGCCGAGGCGCTGCACCTCAGCGTGCGTAACCTGCAGCGCAAGCTCGCCCGCCACGGCACCAGCGTGGCGAAGCTCACTGAGGAAATACGCCGCGAGCTCGCCGATCAATATGTCCGCAATTCGCGGCTCTCGGTGGGCGAAATCACCTACCTGCTGGGTTTCTCCGAGCCTGCCAGCTTCACGCGCGCGTTCCACCGCTGGCACGGCATGTCACCCAGCGCCTGCCGAAAATCCCTGAGTGCGAGCCACCACAACGACTCTCCTGCCGGCTAGTGCCGGACCGGGCTGGCGATGACCCGGCCACAGGAGTAGCGTAAGGCCCCATGTGCTACTCCGCCGTGGTCGTCCAAAACCTCGACCTGCTCGCGCACAAGGCCAGGGCCCGCGCGGATGTCGAGCTGTTTGCCGAATTGTTTGCGCGTCGCGCCGCTGGCGAGGACATCAAGCTGGCTCGTGCACTGGAAGCCAACTTTCTCGCTCCGGCCAGTGCCGTGGAAAAGCGCATTGCCGCCGACATCAAGGCCTTTCACGCCGCCCAGGCCGGTGCGTGGGAATCCGAACTCTTCAAGCAGAAAAAGCGCCTGGCCGATGCTGCGCGCAAGCTCAAGAGCCGCGCCACGAAAAAAGCGACGGAAGACCGGCGCATCGCCAACAACAAGATCGAGTGGTTGCTCAACAAGCTCACTGATCTCAAACGCACCCAGCCCAAACCCGCTGACCAGCGCATCTTTCCCTTCTGGTATGCGCCAGTGGTGGTGGAAGCGGGCGGCCAGCGCCTGATCCGGCCCATGCGCTATCACCTGCGCGCCCAGGGCAAGCCGGCCGGCACCGACCATCGGTACCCCGGCCTGTACAACGCGCGGCGCGACAACCTGGAAGGTTATTGGAAAAATCTCTTCGGCCAACATCACGCCGTGTGCCTGGTGGAAAGCTTTTACGAAAACGTGGCGCTTCACGACTTTGAAAAGCGCGCACTGCGCGAAGGCGAAAAGCCGCAGAACCTGGTGCTGCATTTCAATCCGACCGTCAGGGATGGCGGAAGTGCCGCGCGCGAAGCCGTCCCGACGGGGACAAACGCAGGAGCAGGCTTGCGGTCGCAACCGGCCAACGACATGCTGGTGGCCTGTCTGTGGGATTGCTGGCAACAAAAGGGTGAGCCGGATCTTTATTCCTTCGCCGCCATCACCGACGAACCCCCGCCGGAAGTGGCCGCCACCGGCCACAATCGCTGCATCATCCCGCTCAAGCCCGATAATGTCAGCACCTGGCTTACTCCAGGCGCTGACCTCGGCACGTATTACGCACTCCTGGATAACCGTGAAAAGCCATACTATGCGCACGAACTGGCGGCCTGAGGTCCGCGTGGTCAGCCTGGACGTGTCCATGCCGTGGGTCCGGGCGCACGGTTGTTGCCCGGGCTTTGATTAACTCAAATTCACTCCACATGCCTGAAGTTATCGGAATCGACCATATCTATATAACGGTCTCGAACCTGGAAAGGTCGGAAGCGTTCTACGATGTGGTCATGAAGGTGCTCGGGTTTCACAAGAGCCAGTTTCAACTCAATGGCGAGCCGCATATCCACTATTTCAACCGCCACTTCAGCTATGTGCTTCGGCCTGCCCGGAACGCCGATGCCCATAACCCCTATGCGCCGGGCCTGCATCATTTCTGCCTGCGTGTGGAGGGCGAAAACGAAGTGAACGAAGCCGCCAGAAGGCTAACGGATCTGAATATTTCAGTGAGCGATCCCCGGCACTATCCCGAATACGCGCCGGATTATTTCGCCATTTACTTCTCTGATCCCGATGGGTTGCGACTGGAAATCACCAACTATCGACAAGAACGACGGCAGCGACATGATGATTGGGATTGGATCGAGTCGTGATATACCATCTTCACGACCGGGCACAGGCAGCCAGTGATTCCCGTGGGGATAGAGCAGTATGTCGTGCAGTGCTGGGTACTTCGCTTTGAAGACTTCACGGCGACCTAGTGCGATACTATCGGGTACCAGCGTGCCCAGTCCTGGTTTCTGACGTCCTATCGACCCAACAACGTGAGGCCCAGTCATGTCCAAGACCAGCGCCATCCTGATGTCTGCCGTGCTCGCCACCATTGCCAGCGCACCCGCCACAGCCGCGAATGTCGCCGGTGTCTTCAGCCAGGGAAACACCCACCTGTCCGTGGTCGTCGGCAATGGCTACGCCTTTAACGACAGCTACCTCGTGCTCGGTGCCGGAATCAGTTATTACCTGGTTGATGGTCTCAACATCGGCGTAAGCGCCGAAGCCTGGACCGGCGGCGATCCCACCATCTACAAGGTCATGCCGTCGGTGCAGTACGTGTTCTACCAGGTCCCGAACGTGTCACCCTATATTGGCGCGTTTTATCGCCGCACGTTCATTGACAAGCTGCCGGATCTCGATTCTTTCGGTGGCCGCGCCGGCGTGTACGTTGCCGTGGGGCGCAGTGCCTACTTCGGCGTCGGGGCCGTGTACGAGAGCTATATGGACTGCAACAAGGCCACCTATCGTGAATGTTCAGACGTCTACCCGGAGGTCAGCTTTACCCTCGCGTTCTGAACGGCGCGCATGCCGTGGCCGGGTCAGCCGGGGCCACCGTTGCGGTAGAATCAACACCGTCATGTTGCGAAACCCGGAATGACCCGCCCGCCACCGATCCCGTGCGGAGCCCCCACCTGAGCCCAACGGCACCAAGGCCTTCACCGTGACGACCACCCACGCCAGTGACCCGCCGGCCAGCACCACGGCCTACACCATCCTGGCGGCCATCAGCGTCTGTCATTTGCTCAATGACATGATGCAGTCGCTGTTGCCCGCGATCTATCCGATCTTGAAGAGCAACTACGGCCTCGACTTCGGCCAGATCGGTGTGCTGACGTTCACCTTTCAATTCACAGCCTCGCTCTTGCAGCCGGCAATCGGCTTGTACATCGACAAACATCCCAAACCCTATTCACTCGCCATCGGCATGGGCAGCACACTCACCGGCCTGTTGCTGCTGGCCTTCGCGCACGACTACAGCATGTTGCTGCTGGCCGCGGCGTTGATCGGCACCGGCTCATCGGTGTTTCATCCGGAATCGTCGCGCGTCGCGCGCATGGCCGCCGGCAAGCGGCACGGGCTGGCGCAGTCGGTATTCCAGGTGGGCGGCAATCTCGGTTCCGCCATCGGCCCGCTGCTCGCGGCGTTTATCGTGTTGCAGCGCGGCCAGACGAGTGTCGCGTGGTTTTCGCTGGCGGCGCTGCTCGGCATCGTGTTGCTCATCAACGTCGGCCACTGGTACAGCGCTCACGGGCTGGCGCGCATCAAGCCGCGCGGTACGAAAACGGGGGCGCACCTCGATCTGCCGCGCGCCAGGGTGGCCATGGCGATTGCGGTGCTGATCTTGCTGATCTTCTCCAAATTCTTCTACATGGCCAGCATGACGAGCTACTACACCTTTTACCTGATCGATCGGTTCGGGGTTTCGGTGCAGAGCGCGCAGTTGCACCTGTTTGTATTTTTGGGGTCGGTGGCCATCGGCACGATTGCCGGCGGGCCGATCGGTGATCGCATTGGCCGCAAGGCAGTGATCTGGACATCGATCCTCGGCGTGTTGCCGTTCACGCTGCTCTTGCCGCACGCCAACCTGTTCTGGACCGGTGTGTTGAGTGTGCCGATCGGCATTATTCTCGCCTCGGCCTTCCCGGCCATTGTGGTCTATGCGCAGGAACTGATGCCGACGCGGGTCGGGGCAGTGGCCGGCCTGTTCTTTGGTTTTGCCTTCGGTCTCGGCGGCATCGGCGCCGCTGTGCTGGGCGAGCTGGCCGATGCGACCAGCATCACCTTTGTCTACCAGCTGTGCGCATTCCTGCCGGCCATCGGCCTGCTGGCCGGGTTGCTGCCGCACCTCAAGTCCGAAGACCATCAGCCGCCGATGTCGGCCGTGGCGGTCGACATGGCCGGCAACATCGATCCACCGCCGCGTTGAGTGACCGATGCCAGCCACTCTCATGTTGCGTTAATATCGAACGGACCATGCTGCAAAACATCAAGCACTTCTTCGATCAGCACCTGCGCGTGGCCGGTGCGCCGCACGCCAAGGGCGCCCGGCATGCCTTGCAGGTGGCCACCGCCGCGTTGCTGATTGAAGTCATGCGTGCCGATCGCGATCTGAAAGACGCCGAGCGTCACGCCGTCAACGCCGCCATCCGGTCGCGCTTTGAGCTCACGGCGGAAGAAACGGCGGCCCTGCTGCGCCTGGCCGAAACCGAAGCCGGACAGGCAACCGATTATTACCAGTTCACCACGCTCATCAACCAGCATTTCACCGCCGCCCAGAAAGAGCAGGTGATCGAGAACATGTGGCAGGTAGCCGCCGCCGATCACGAGATCGACCGCTACGAGCGCACCCTGGTGCACAAGGTGGCTGATTTGCTGCACGTACCACGTGCCACGCAGATTGCCGCCCGCGAACGCGCGCTGCGCGCCGCCGGGAGCGATTCCTAATATAGTCACGGCGCCACGCCAGACCCGACGCAAAAACAATACCTGAGCAGCAGACTCACCTTGGGCACAGAGCATGCCCACCCGGCGGCGTCTTACTTGATCCAGGTCATTTCCGGTCCAGGTGAATCGCGCTATTGATTAGCGCGCATCAAGTTGCCTGTGAAGAGGAGTTGCCCATGATGGCCGCCAGAGACACCAACCGGTCGTGCATCAATCCCCGCTGCCTGGGCAAGTATGATTTCGAGCACATCGCCCAATACGCCCGCAAGCGCTTCGTCGAAGGCTGCGACACCGTCACCCTGATGAATCAGGCGAGCACACAGCGCGAGAAAGAGGAAATCGCGTTGGTCAGCATGCTGGATGTCGACGAGAACGTGATCCGCGATCTGAAGCTCAGCTGCCGGCACGCCGACGCCTGCGAAGTCACTGATTGCCGTGAGCGGCTGCGTGACCTGATCGAACGGGATCTCGCCGGCCCATAAACTTGCCTGCACCCGGTTGAAGCAGGTCCGGAATAGAAGGTTTCACCCATTTCCATCGGCCACCCGCCATCGATCTGCTTTCAAGCATTTGCCTCCAGCCTGTCGTGGGCATAACAATCCGGCCGGACCCCTCGGTATTGACACGTCTGGAAATTGGCCGTAAATCAACCTAACCTCTGGACTATCAGCTAGAGCGTCAGGGTAGATTAGATTTTACTAATCCAGCATCCGTAGGTCGGCGGCTTCTTCATTTCGAATTGGGAATCCAGCGAATCGCATGTCCATAAAATCCCGCATTCGAGCCTGGCTCAACATGGAAGACATCTCGGTCATTGGCGCGCCAGAGACCAAATTCGTCGTTTCTCGCCAGGGTAAACCGTTACAAGGTTTCGTCCACGGTGTGGAGATTTTCAATGACAACGCGACCACCATGAAATTTGTGGTGGGTACGTTGATGAAGCATTTCAACATGAAAGAAGGCAGCGCGATCACCGCCATGGGCGCATGCCACACCAAAGGGAGCGTGGTGCTGCCGACGGACACGAGAGAACAGGCCGAGCAATTGGCGCAGGCCGTCACCGCCGATGCGCGCGAACAAAACTTCCCGTTGGTCTGCAGAGCCATCAGTGCAGGGCAAGAGATACCCGATAACGCGTCGTGAACAGCGCTTTGTCATCCTGCATAAGAAAATCAATAAACAGCAAACGGAGCTGCGAAACATGTCAACCGAAACCCACCAACTGCTTGATGCGTTGCGTGCTGCCTTCCTGGCCAAAAACTGCCCAGTGGATGATTACCTGCAACCCGGGCTCACCTCCGAGCAGATTGTGTCCAAAACCAGCCATCTCGGCCTGACCCTGCCGGATGATCTGATTCAGCTGTATAGCTGGCGGAATGGTCAAAACGATGAAGCAGAGGACGCCTCGGACGCATTCGTATTTCGTGACAACATTTTTATCAACCTGGAGCGCGCGATCGCCGAATATGCCGAGGTGCTGGAGTACAACAGCGATAGCAACACGCTGGAAGACGATGGTGTTCTGCTGAAGAACTGCCTGCCGTTCGCGGCCTTTCAGGGGTCGTGGTATCTCGTTGTCTGCGGACCGCATCGGCTGAAGACCCAAAGCCGACATCCCATGATCGGCGTTTACGAAGGTATCGATCTGCTATTCCATTCAATCGATACCATGGTGAAAACATGTACCGAATGGGTGCATCACAAGTCCTGGGCGCCGGCCTCCAGTCTCGACTACAACCTGGAGCTTGGAATCTGGAAGAAACACAACCCGGGAATCTTTGAATAAAAAGTACGGATCATGAATCCAGGACGGGAGAAGCCATGAAAAACATCCTGCATAAATTTGAACAACAGATTGCCGACATTGATGGCGCCCTGGATGAGTTCAATCCCCCGGCCACGGCAGCGGAACTGGATGCCGCCGAGCGGGCACTGGGTGTGAAGTTCCCGGAGGACTTTCGTCAGCTCTATCTGTGGCATAACGGGGACCAGGGCAACCAATTCCTGTTTGGTGAATTCCGCATTTCATCTCTTGCCGAGCTGCTGGAGTTAAATCGATCAAATCGCGAATCCATGGAACCCACATGGCAACAAGTCACCGATGCCTCCGGAGTTTTCAAGAATTGCATTGCCAATTCGAAATGGATCCAGTTTGGCGATAACGGCGGAAATACCATTCTGTTCCTGGACATGGATCCGGGCCAACAAGGCACGCCCGGGCAACTGCTGGAAGCCAGCGACGGCGAGCCGGTTTGCCGGTATCGAGGCATTCGGGAGTTTCTGGCCGATCTCACCAGGAAGATTGCAGAGGGCGAACTGGACTGGGACGACGAAGCCGGTTGTTTCATGGAAACAGACGAGGCCTCGGTTGCTGAACTCGCAAGTCTCAAAAACAGGATGAACGTGGTGAATGACGCGCCGGACCTGGCAGCACTGTCGTTGCTGCGCCCGGGTGACGAAGTGACGCTGGTCGGGGCCATTGAACCCAACCAGAAGACCAATAAACATCAACTGTATATTCGCGGTGGTTCCGTCACCGTGGTTGGTGCCATCGGCAAGATCAGTGCCGGCCTGGTCGGCGGGCCACCGCTGGTGAAGGTCAAGGTGCGGGCCGGCAAGAAAACCCTGCTGGGTATGGGGGCCCCAACCCTTGAAGTGGTTTCCTGTGAGCGCGTCCCAAAGTGATCGACGGCTCACGGTTGCCTTGGCACGAGGCTGGATAAATCTGAATATGCCGCGCCCGGAATCACAAACGAACCCTTCATATGATTGAACTGCTGAACAATGTGATGAGTTTTGTTCTCTGGGCAGTACTTTTTCTCATTCTCACTCAAATCGCCCTGCAACACCTGCTCGGGCCTTATTTGGTGTGGAAGACCGAGCGAGTACCCGTCTCCCACGACTTCCCGCCGCAGGATGTAAACACGTTTCTGGGCGAGCAGATGCCTGTGGTTCGCGAAGCCGTCGCCGAATTGGGGACACTCGAGTTTGTTCCGGCCGCGGTTTCGGTGCTGGAAAAAACAAATTCGAAAGCCTCCTTTTTGGTGCTCCAGCACAACACCGAACCGATCTCGGCGATGCTGGTGATCGCCAGCCACGCCAAAGGCAGCCTGTTCTACACGGAATTCACCCAGCGTTACTCGGACGACACCGTGCTCGATGTGATGAACAGCCCAATGCCTTCTCTCTATCCCGCCGACCAGGCTAAACAGGTCTACCGTTTTCCGGGGATGCAGATACCCGAGCTGTTGAATGCCATCAAGAAGCTTCGCAGCCGTCTCCTGCCGCACAAAACCCCAATCCGATCTCTCGGAATCGGTAGCGAGCTGACCGATCTGGCGCGCTGGATGGATCTTGAAGTCGCCAGCCTGATTGAGCGTGGTTATTACCGGCGAGCGGCCAACGGCGACCAGAATCGCCTGTCGCTGAAAGGCGCGTGCCTGTTCACGTGGAAAATGGCGTGGCCCTGGAAACCGCTGCGTAATGTTATTGAAGTCGCTCGGGCACGCCGCGCCTTGGCGGCTGGCTAGCAATCCGCCGTGGTTGACTTGAACCGAAAGGGAGCATCAATGATTGAAACATTCCTGAACTTCTGCGGACGGCCCCATCAACGCTTTGTCTGCACCGCCGCGGGCGACGGGACGGGTCCGCAGTTCACGGCGAGTATCGAGCATCGCCTGGGGCCGCCGGCAGGCGAAAAGGCCATCGCCACACTCCATAAACGGCTTGGCAACCTGGCGCCACAGTTCGAGCCATTATTCAGGGCGCTCAACGGCGCGGTGCTGTACGCCGATACCTTGTCGGAATCGGCCGGTGTGTCGATCGCCGCCATGGAAGACTGGGAAGCATTAACCAAAGAATGGAAGGCCTGGCACGAGGGCAGACAGTACTACGATCCGGATGTGGAAGACGAGGACTTCGACTCCGACGATGATGAAATGCCCCTGCCAGCCTGGATGAAAAACGCAGTAGCCATCGGCGAAGCGCCGCAATCCGGCAATTACTTCGTGTTGGCGCTGGATGGGGATGAGCGCGGGAATATTTATTACTGTGACCATGAAACACTGGACCCCGAGTATTTTGCCAGCTCCGTGAATGAATTTCTTGGCCGGCTCATATTGTGCGATCCGCCGCGGATGTTGCTGCACCTGGGCTGCTTTGCTCGTTATGCCGATGGCAAGACAGATCATCAGTGGATTCCGGAACAATACCTGGCCGGGAATGCCGCCTGATTCGAGCAACCAACCCTTCATTAAACAATGCTGCGAAACGCGCTTTCCAAAACGGTTTATATAAAGGTTTATGAAAACCGTTTCGTCCTCAAATTGCTCGAGGAGGGCAATAAGCCCATCACCATTGTTCCGTCATCTCCATTTTCAACAGCGCGCCTGCTGGTCGGGCAATTCAGTGCGGCCGAACAGGCACTGAAAAAGGGTTTCAAAGACATGCTCGCGGGCCGGTGGTTCATGCCCAGCCCGGTGGTGGTCATCCAGCCGATGGAAAAAATCGAAGGCGGCCTTGCCGAAGTCGAGGAGCGCGCACTCCGCGAACTGGCGCTGGCGGCAGGCGCGCGCCAGGCGATCGTCTGGGTTGGTCATGAACTCTCGGACACCGAGGTGGTGCGCCGAGCCCACGGTAATTGAAAGCCGGGAATGCGCGAGTGATGCCGTGGCCGGTCACCAGAGCCACCCCGCACATCAATCACTCACGGTGCTGATCTACTCCGCCCCGGGAGCGGGTTCATCCAGGTAAAGTGTTGCCAGCAGGTGTTCGAGCGCCGCCTGGCGCTCGGGCGGCGTGGGCGCCAACAGGCCTTCGCGCTGCAGGATGGCCAGCAGCTTGCGCGGCACAATGTCCCGGTTGCCGACAATCTCGACATGGCCCGCGTTCACTTCAATATTGGTCAGCTGCGGGTAACGATCGACAATGGGGTTGTACTGCTCGGCGACATCAAACACGTAATCGCTTTCGAGACAGCCCCCGTTCTGGGCGCGGCGGCGGCAGGTATCGCGTTCATCGGTGACGATCTTCAGGTAGCGCTGCACGCTCGGCAGCAATGCTCCCGGCTGGCGGATGAAGGGGGAGGCCGAGGTAATTTCGTACCAGTTGTCACCACTGATCAACATGCAGATCCCTGGCACGGTACCGAGGCTCAGCCACTGGATCGTTCGCGAGCCGCAGGTTTCAGCCAGGCGGATGCCATTGAGCGGCGCCGAGATGGTCATCAGCTTCAGATCGAGATTGGCATTTGTCCAGGCTCCCGGACGATCCACTTCCATCGCCTTGCGTGCCACCAGCCCACCCATGCTGTGGCCCATGACGGTGAGATCACGGCTTTGCTGTTGGGCAGCCAAAGCATCAAGTGCACCAATCAACTGGTGTGAGCTGTCCATTAGGCTGTCGCGATCATCGTAACTGAAGCACACCGCCTGCTGGCCGTGAAACGCATAAAGCTGGGCGAGCGCGCGAAAGCGCCCGGCCGAGCCTTTGCACCCGTGCACCAGCACCGTGACCGGCTCGCGACTGTTGAGGTGCAGCGTGCGGTCGGCCGCATCGGTGCACGGCCCGAGGTGCGGGATGTTCACGGCGATGTCGGGCGCGGGCAGGCGCCCGGTCTCAAGCGGTTGTGGATCCGGTACGTAGCGCGACGTTGAACAACCCGCCACGGCCAGGCACAACANNTAGGCCAGGCAACGCTCGCGCACCACGCGGGTGACACTTACACCAAGTTTCTCTGCCAGATAAAGCGCCGCTTCCGGGTAGCCCCAGTAATCGCTGTGCCCCTTGCCGCAGGCCTGCAACGGATCTTCGCTGGCGAGCTCGCGCGGCTCGCCGTTGAGGCCCACGGCCTTAAGGTAAAAGCCATCGTCGGTGCCCATCACCCCGGCGAGCGTCTGCCCGGCCGGGAAGGCGTATTTCAGCACCGTGTCATCCGGCGAGAACAGCACATAAGTCCCTTTCGCCAGGCGCGACGCGCGCCAGAAGCGCTCGCCCGCGGTGGAAAGNNTAGGAAAGAAAATCCAGCCACTGCACCGGGCCGAAGTCGGCATCCCCCGGCCAGTAGAACCGGCCGAGGTTCCACAACAGCGGCGGCAGGTTGCCGAGAAACGCGTTGAAGGAGTCGCTCGCTTCCTTATAGTTGTTGTTGTAGCCGTGCACCAGCAACACCACCCGTTGCGCGCCGCTCAGCCAGCCACCCGGCTGGTCGGCCACATCGCGCGCCACCGGCCCGCCGACCTGGCGGACGCGAACGGAAAGATCGCCGACGGAATGATCGCCCCGGGCCTTCATGACCGCGGCCGCGAACGCAGGTTCTGAATGGCGGAAACCAGGTCACGCGCCACCGGCGCGATAAAGGCGCCGAGCAGGGCGGCGGCCAGCGCATAGCCGTAAGTGGGGCCAAGCCAGATTTCCGGCCCGCCGTAGATGGTCAGTGCCGCGCCGATTATCGCGGCACTGACCAGCACCGACAGCCAATGCAGCAAGCGCTTCCACGAATTGCTCATGGCAATCTGCACGGCATCGAGCGTGCGCTGGATCTGGCGCGTCACGCGGTTGCGCGCCTCCAGGTATTGCGCCAGCGCGGCACCCGCGGTCGGGCGTTTTTTGAACAGCAGCTTTACATCCTTGTCATTCGCGCGCTGCGCCAGCAGCCGCACCAAGGTTTGGTATTGATCCGGCTGATCGAGCACCGCCTGCACCGCGGCGTTGATCTGCCCGGTGAACTGTTCCACCGGCAGGTCGAACAGTGCCTTGTCGTCGCCGGCAGTGGCGAGATCCACCAGTTGCGTCAGCGACTGCTGGGCGGCATTCGCACCGAGCTTCTGCGCGGTGCTGGCTTCGGCCAGCCAGTTCTCAAACCAGTTGCGTTGAAAAATTCGCCGGCTCGGCAGCAAATCCTTGAACAGCTGCAGCAGCGCCATGGTGATAATGCCCACCCCCGACAGCGCCACCAGAAACCCAAAGCTGTAATCGTCCACCGCCTTGAGTGCCGCTTCGATCACTCTCGCTACGTCATCCATGAGACCTCCTTGTGGTGTGGTTGGGTGAATTCAGTCTGGCGAAATGCCCTCGGTGTGGTTACCGGTCTGCGCCGGCTGGCGTTTTGATGTCAGGGTTACCGAAACCATACCCGAGAACGCCGGTAGATAAAAACCAGGGCAAACCGCCGTTTTTCGGCACCTGGCCGCGGCGCGGCACCTGTTTTGCTCTAGGCGGCGCATCCCCGCCGCCGGCCAGGCCGGCGCCACCGGCACACTCATCCGCCGGTTTAATCCGCGCTTGTCACTCGTCTGCCTTGGACGGCAGATGGTCGGCCAGGGCCAATCCGGCCCGGCCCTTGGCCAGTAAACTGGCGCGTCAGTTGCAATGGATGGCCCTGAATACAACAAGAACTGAACGGAGCCTTATATATATGTCCAGCAATACCGGGTCGTCCAAGCTGCCGGGCAAGGCCTTTGCCAGGCTCGCCGTGAACGGCGCGACCATCGCCATCACCCGTGGCGAATCGCACTATGAGCGCGTGATCACCCCCCACACGGCGGAAGAACTCAACAACCAGCACGGCGTCACCCCCGCGCAGGCGCGGGCCATGCTGGCCGGTGTGCTGTGCGGCTGGCGCACCAACCTCGCCAACCCGGATCTCTATGGCCCCTATGGCGAATTGCTGGAAGAACCCATTTCCGATTCCGCGGATTATTCCCCCTACGGCCTCAACTGATTCGCTTTCTCCACACTCGGCACGAACTCCGGACATGAAACCGCCGGCCGTTGCGGCGGCACTGCACGTATGAGCCTACGCTCGGAAGTTGCCCGCGCGGGGCTGCTGGCCGTGCTGGTATTCGCCGGCCTGACCGCGGTGGAAGTGATGTTGCTGGTTATTTCGACCGGTTACCTGCCCAACGCCGTTACGGCACCGATCGTGGAACAATTCGCTTTTCTCGTGACGCTGTGGAATTCAAACCCATCCGCCGCATTGCCGCTGATCGCGCAACAGCCGATGCTGCTGATCGCCCACAGCGCTTCTCCCGGCGGTGTGCCGATCTGGGGGATTTATTATTTCCCGCTCTCGTTTCTTGTTCATGTGGCGCTGGCGTTGTTGGCGGCGTGGTCGTGGCGCCGAGGGGCCGGCCACCGGCGCGAACTGGGTTTGCTGGTGGCGGGCGGGGTGGCGCTGGCCTTCGCCGTGAGTGCCATCCGCCTTTCCAGTTGCTGCACCGGCGGACCGCGCTGGGTGCTGGAGGTGTGGTTGCTGGCGCTCGCCTTCGACCCGACCCGAACCCTGCTCGACTGGTCGGCCGTGATCGTGAGCCTGGAACCCTTCTTTCCTTCAATGCAGCTTGCCATTGGCCTGACGGGCATCGCGCTGCTGATGGCGGCAGTGTGGCGGCGGCACCAGGCCAGCCAAGCAAAATAAACAAACCGGTCCCGGTTCCATAAGTCTTTGCTGTAATACCCCCGGTTCTCTGCCCCGCCGAGGCGAGCCACGTGGTACATTTCCCCACAGGACGAATAGGTAATTTACGGGTGCCGGATCGGGGAAAGTTGTCGGGCAACCCGGAGCAGTAGAAGGGGGGTGTATTTGAATCCAAACCGACATAATTTCCGCCACCAGCGCGAACAGATTCCTGTTCGCAGTAAAGCGCACCCGGTAATCGGCGGTAACGCAATCTTGGCAGTAAAAACCAACCTTCGAGGAGTTGCTTAATCCCATGGCGACCGAGCCGGCACCTATTCAAGAATCCCTGGCCGCGTTAGAGCAGGCCCAGCGAAAAATCATCGACCTCGCCATTGCCTTTGGCCCCAAGCTGTTCACCGCCTTGCTGATCCTGGTAGTGGGCTACTATGCCGGCCGCTGGGTGGGGCGCGTGCTGGAAAAATTGTTTATTCGCCTGCATCTCGACGTGACCGCGCGGCAACTGCTGGTGCGCATTGCCCGGGCCATAGTCCTGGGCCTGTTTGTGATCATGGCCCTGCAGAACCTGGGCGTGGATCTCTTGCCCCTCATCGCCGGTATCGGCGTGGCCGGCGCCGGTATCGCCCTGGCCATGCAGGGGGTGCTTTCGAACCTGGCCGCCGGTTTGACCATTATCTTCACCCGCCCGTACAAAGTGGGCGAATACATCTCCATCGCCGGTGAGGAAGGGCAGGTGGAGAACATCTCGCTCTTCAGCACCATCCTGAGCCATGCGGACCTCTCGAAAGTGGTGATTCCCAATCGCAAGATCGCCGGCGAGATCCTGCACAACTACGGCGACATCCGCCAGGTGAAGGTGGATGTGGGCGTTGCCTACGACAGCAACATGACTGCCGCCATTGAGGCAGTCAATGAACTGTTAAAAGCCAACCCGCGCGTGCTTCAGCAGCCGGCGCCCTATGTGCACGTCAACACGCTCGCGGATTCGTCGGTCAACATCACCGTACGGCCGTGGGTGAAGGTGCCCGACTATCCAGACGCCATTGGGGAGCTGAACCGGGCCTTGCTCGAAACCTTCCGCACGCGCGGCATC
>DKBE01000088.1 GCA_002451085.1 Proteobacteria bacterium UBA6908
ATGCCGCCGATGTAATAGAGCGCCACATCCGACAGGCCGCCGTAGCCGTTGCCGGAGAACAGGTTGGTACCGCCTTTGGCAAGCGACTGGTGCACGTGCATGCCCGAGCCGTTGTCGCCCACGATTGGTTTCGGCATAAACGTGGCCGTCTTGCCGTAGCTGTGCGCCACCTGGTGCACGCAGTACTTGTAGATCTGCAGTTCATCGGCCTTTTTCACCAAGGTATTGAAGCGCATGCCGATTTCGTTCTGGCCGGCGGTTGCCACTTCGTGGTGATGGGTTTCAACGACGAGGCCCATTTCTTCCATCGCCAGGCACATGGCCGAGCGGATGTCCTGCTGCGAATCGACTGGTGGAACCGGGAAGTAGCCACCCTTCACGGTCGGGCGGTGGCCGAGATTGCCACCTTCGTACACCTTCTCGGTGTTCCACGAGGCTTCTTCGGAATCGATCTTCACGAACGATCCGGAGATGTCGGCGCCCCAGCGGACGTCATCGAAGATGAAGAATTCGGCTTCCGGACCGAAAAAGGCGGTGTCGGCGATGCCAGTGCTCTTGAGGTAGGCTTCGGCGCGCTTGGCGAGCGAGCGCGGGCAGCGGTCGTAGCCCTGCATGGTGGCCGGTTCCACGACGTCGCAACGCAGGTTCAGGGTCGGTTCTTCGAAGAACGGGTCCATGACTGCAGTCGCGGCATCCGGCATCAGGATCATGTCGGATTCGTTAATGCCCTTCCAGCCGGCGATCGAAGAGCCATCGAACATCTTGCCCTCTTCAAAAGTCGAGGCATCAACCTGATGCGAGGGTACGGAGACGTGCTGTTCCTTGCCCTTGGTATCGGTGAAGCGGAAGTCAACGAACTTCACGCCCTTTTCTTTCATCATCTTCAGTACATCGGCGCCGGACATCGGGGTCCTCCTGGGGTCGCAAGTGTGAATATAAAATGAAGCTGGAAATCTTGACCGGCCATTATGGCCGCATCTGTGGGGCGTCATTTTGCAGCATTTATGCCAGCTGGGAAATGGAAATAACTAGTTGATTCTTAGGGGGTCGCGTTAGTGCTGGCACGTTAAGTTGCACCAATAAGATGCATAATACAATCTGTACGCACTATATTAGTGCGTACAGAAGTCTGATTGATCGATGCCTATATACGTCTAATGGAAACGCACACTGACATCGCCAATCACGGGCAGGTGCTTGGCAGCTTCCTGGAATCGGTTCTGCAGCAGTGTGCCATCTTCCGGTCGAGTGAGCACCGACAACGGCAGGAGCAATTCAACCCGTAGTTTTCCGCCCACGTAGTGCAGGGTCAGGCGTTCGATATGCTCGGCTGCCGGCAAATGGCGAAAAGCCTGTTTCAGCTCGGCCTGGACCGTAGCGCGCGAGGGCAGGTCGTGGGCCGGGGCAAAATCAGTATCATCTTCGGGATCGATATGCACCAAGGCATCGGACACCACATCGATTTCATGCACCAGACGATGACGCACGGCCTCGCTGATGTAGTGTCCTTCCGAAACACTGATGTCCTCATCGACGATAATGTGGACGTCCACCAGAGCCCGACCACCAATGCGGCGGGTGCGCAGCAGATGGAGTTGACGTACGCCATCAACACTCAGGATAGTTCGACGAATATGTTGCAGTTCGTTGGCGCCGAGTCCTGTGTCAATCAGTTCATTGATGGCCGGCCAGCCCAGCTCGATGCCGATCTTCACGACAAACAGCGCCACGCCCAGTGCCGCCAACGCATCCAGGGCCTGAATACCGGCGATGGTACCGGCGATACCAAGAAACACGATGATCGACGAGATGGCATCGGAGCGATGGTGCCAGGCGCTGGCCTTAAGCATCTCCGAATCAAAGCGGCGCGCCGTGCGCATGGTGTATTGGTAGAGCGCCTCCTTGGCCAGGATAGTGAAACCAGAAGCCCACAGGGTAAGTGGGGTCGGTGGCACAAACGGTTCGTCGCCCAGCAGGCGCAGTCCGGCACGGGTGGCGATGCCTATCCCCACGAGCAACAGGACGACACCCAGTACCAGCGTCACCGCGGTTTCGATACGCGCGTGACCATAGGGGTGTTCCTCGTCCGCCTCCTTGGCGCTGTGCTTGAGGGCAAAGAGTACGAGCAAATCCGTGCTCATGTCGGCAAGAGTATGCGTGGCATCGGCCACCAGTGCCTGCGAGTGACCGATGACGCCGGCCACGATCTGGCCGACCACCAGCAGGGCATTGGTGATCATCGCGGTCAAGGCGACGCGCCGACTGGCCAGCAGGCGAACCGGGCTGGTGGTGTCGAATAGTTGTGGTGCGTCGGTGTTGCTCATGGCTAGCCGCCACCCGAGCCGATACGCACGGTGATGCGTAACTCGTCGTGTGTCTGTTCGGTGCCGGTCACTTCGTGGCCATACATGCGGCACCAGGCGGGAATATCATAGAGCGCGCCGGGATCAGTACAGATCACTTCCAGGGTGTCGCCGGGTTCCAGCGTTTGCACCCGGTTCTGGGTGCGAATCACCGGCAGCGGACACAACAGCCGGCGCGCGTCGAGCTGGTGATGACTCATACAGGAAGCCCGGTTCCGCTTCGCTCCGTGCGCCTGGCGAAAAGACTAGGTCCTGTTTCGTTCGTTTTGATTTTCATAGATACCAGCTCTCTGGTATCTCGTTGGGCGGCAGTGGTGAGACGTGCAGCGCGCGCGAAACTCCAGCGCGTGGGTGAATCTCAACCGTGACCTGGTCGGCGCTGCGCCCCTGGCCGAAACGCGCCGTCAGTCGCGCAGCCAGCAACAGATCTTCGTCAGTCACGTCGCCTTCAATCAGTACTAGCGGGCCGGAGTGACTGGTGGCGAACAGGTGGGTGAAGTCGCGCCGGTAGCCCTGCAGAAAGTTGGTTTCCCCTTCCTCGCGCGCCACGATCATCTTGAAATGCGGGCGCGGGCGCAGGTGTCGGCCGATTTTGAGCAGCAGAATATCATCCAGCTCGTAGCGTTTGTCGCCGCGGTGCTCCCACAGGTCACCGAGGCGGCGGGTGTAATTGCCATCGGTGAGGAAGCAGCAGCCGCCGGCCGGTTGGGCGTAGTCCTCGAAACCGAATTCCGTCGCCAGCGCCATCTGTGGCTTGCGGTTGCGACCACTGAAATCAAGCAGTTTCTCGCGATCTACCCAACCCTCGCGTTCCGGCAGGGTTGGCGGCAGGATTTTCGCGCACAACGGGCGCAGCAGTCGGTCAAAGGCCCCGGATTCGCGCGCCACAACCGGCATTGTGTCCTTGCGTTGTGACATCGGCCGTTGTCCGACCACTTCACCGGTGATGATGAAGTCGAAGCCGTTGGTTTCCATCCACTCACGCGCCTTTTTCACCATGAAGCCCTTGCAGTCGAGGCAGGGATTGAGGTGCGTACCGTAACCATGCTTTGGGTTAATCACGATGTCCTTGTACTCGTCGATGACATCGATGATGTGCAACTTGATGCCTACTTGTTCAGCCGACCAGAGCGCGTTATTCCGTTTGGGTTTGTCCTGTTTGCTGGCGCGTATGGCGTGGGTGTGCCCTTCCACACAGAATCCGGTGAAAAAGTTAATACCTTCGACATGCACGCCCTGATTCTTGATCAGCTTGGCGGCCAGCATGGAGTCGAGGCCGCCGGAAATCAGTGCGACAGCCTTGCGGGGTTCTGTCATGAGAGGGGAGGGCCCGGGATCAAATCGCAATTCTATCGGAAACCGGCCATTCGGGCACCGGTGGAAGATAGAAAGAGTATATAAATTATATGGTTAACAACATCTGGGCAGGTTCCATCCTGGACCCTGCTGCTCACGTATCGGAATTTTATATGATTTGACGCTCGGACTTCCCTGTGCCGATGCTCCTCGCGTGGTTCGAGCTACTGACAACAGCCGCGCATGACCCTACTCTGCAACAGCCCGATTGTCCAACAGATCAGGTTGCTAGCCACCGTCAGTCGTCACGGCGCCACCGTTTGCGGCAGTTTCTAGCGGCGAAGACTGGCCGCATTCCCGCGCAGCCTTTAGAATCTGCACCTGTAATCTTCGGTTTTTCCCGCCAAGTCCATTCATGCCATACACCTCCGCAAAGATGCCTCGTCGCCAATACTGGAAAATTTTTCCGTGAGCCGACGGAAAGCCTGGTGGTTGCGCTCGCATCGCTGGCTACGCTGGATGCTGCGCGGGCTGCTGATCTTCTTGCTGCTGGATTTCATCTATCTGGCGTCGATTTGGCCGGACTGGAAGCCGTTGGCGAGTGGCACCATTCCCAAGACCAGCTTCATGAAGATCTACGATGACAAGCGGGCGAGTCGTGGCTGGGGGGCAATGGCCTGGCAGCCGGTTCCGCTGGCTCGCATACCACGACACATGATTCGTGCAGTCATCGTCGCCGAAGATAGCCGGTTTTATACCCATAGTGGCTTTGATCTGATTGCCATCAAGGAAGCGCTCGACTACAACCTCGATCGGGGCAAACTGGCCATAGGAGCCAGTACCATTTCCCAGCAGACGGTCAAGAATCTTTATCTATCGCCCTCGCGCAATCCGCTGCGCAAATGGCACGAGCTATTTCTGACCTGGGGCATCGAGCACAATTTGCGCAAGAGCAGGATCCTCGAGTTGTATCTCAATGTGGTCGAATTCGGTCGCGGGATTTATGGGGTGCAGGCGGCGGCACGAGCCTATTATGGCGTCGATGTCGAACAGCTGAATCTGGCGCAGGTGGCGGAACTGGCAGCCACATTACCCAGCCCGGTCAAGAATAATCCGGCGACGCGCAGCGAATCATTTGAGCGGCGATCTCAACGCATTCTCGGGTTGCTTACCCGCGAGCAGGCACGCAACGCACCCCCTGATTTGAGTACGGCGGTCATCCAGGCAGAGGAGCCCCCGGAAAGCCCTCCAGAACGCCCTGTTCCTGCAGGAACGGGTGGCATCACACTCTAAAGCCGGAATCAGTCGGATCGCGCCACCCCCGGCGAGCGGGTATAATGTCGCTGACTGAACCCATTGAATAAATTCGAAGAATCACCCAGACCCGTGACCTTCCAGGAACTCATAATCGCCTTGCAGCAATACTGGGCCAAACAGGGCTGCGTCGTCCTGCAACCCTATGACATGGAAATGGGCGCTGGCACTTTTCATACGGCCACGTTCCTGCGTGCACTTGGGCCGGAACCGTGGAAAGCCGCCTACGTACAGCCTTCGCGCCGTCCCAAGGATGGTCGCTACGGCGAGAATCCGAACCGTTTGCAGCATTACTACCAGTTCCAGGTGGTGCTCAAGCCCTCGCCGGACGACATTCAGGAACTTTACCTCGGATCGTTGCGTGCCATCGGTATCGATACACGACAACACGACATCCGTTTTGTCGAGGATGATTGGGAGTCACCGACACTCGGTGCCTGGGGGCTGGGTTGGGAGGTGTGGTTGAACGGCATGGAAGTGACCCAGTTCACCTATTTTCAGGAAGTCGGCTCCTTGGCGTGCCGTCCGGTGCTCGGTGAAATCACCTACGGCCTGGAACGTCTGGCCATGTACTTGCAGGGTGTCGAGAACGTGTTCGATCTCGTCTGGACCAAAGGCGTGAGCTATGGCGATGTCTACCACCAGAACGAGGTTGAGCAGTCCAAATACAACTTTGAGCATTCCAATGTGCAATGGCTGCTCCAGCAGTTCAACGACTATGAGGGCGAGGCCAAGCGACTCATGGATCTTGGCTTGCCGTTGCCCGGATTCGAAATGGTGATGAAATGCTCACATACCTTCAATCTGCTGGATGCGCGCGGTGCGATTTCCGTTACGGAACGCGCCGCCTACATCGGCCGGGTGCGGGTACTGGCACGTCAGGTGGCGCAAAGTTATTACGAATCTCGCGAGCGTCTTGGTTTTCCGATGCTGAAGAACAGGGCGGACTGAGATGGCTTCTGGCAAGAAAAAGACACCTGCACGTCTAGCCGGCAAGCCATCCGGTGCGGCCCCGTTGCTGGTTGAACTGCTGACCGAGGAATTGCCGCCGCGGGCGCTGACGCGCCTTATGGAGGCGTTCAGCCACGGACTCACCGAAGCCCTCAAGGAAAAGAACTTCCTGCTGCCGGAATCCCTGCCACAGCCCTATGCCACGCCACGCCGATTGGCCGTGGTCATCAGCCATGTGCTAGTCAAACAGTCCGATCGCATCGTTGAGCGCAAGGGCCCGGCCGTGGCGACTGCGCTGGGTGCGGACGGACAACCAGCCCCGGCGCTGCTTGGATTCGCTAAATCCTGTGGTGTCGAAGTGAGCCGGCTGGAGCGACAGATTGGTGAGAAGGGAGATTATTTCGTGTATCGCGCCAAGCAGAAGGGTGAGCCACTCAAGGTGCACCTGGCGTCGCTGGTCGAAGCGGTACTGAAAAAGCTGCCAGTGCCGAAACTGATGCGCTGGGGCGCGGGAGAGGCGCAGTTCGTGCGCCCGGTACACGCTGTGATTCTGTTGCACGGCAATAAAATCGTGCCAGGCACAGTGCTCGGCCTGAAGAGTGGTAACAAGACACTTGGGCACCGATTCCTGAGCAAGGGCGCCTTGACGGTTACACATGCCAAGGATTACGAGAAGACTCTGAAGCAGGGCAAGGTGCTGGCGTCATTCGAACTCCGGCGCGAAGCAATTGCCAAGGGGCTCGATGCCGCGGCGCACCGGGTGGGCGGCGGTGTGCGCTGGGATCTGGGCAAGAGCGCAGATTTGGTGGACGAAGTCACCAGTATCGTTGAATGGCCGGTCGTGTTGGGCGGCGGGTTCGACAGCGCATTCCTGGAGGTGCCGAGGGAGTGTCTGATCATCAGCATGCAGCAGCACCAGAAATATTTCCCGCTCGCTGACGCAAAGGACAAGTTGCTGCCGCGTTTTCTGTTTGTCAGCAATCAGCAGGCTGCCAATCCCAAACAGATCATCGCCGGTAACGAGCGCGTGCTGCGCGCACGGCTGTCGGATGCGCGGTTCTTTTACGATCAGGATCGCAAGACCCGTCTCGAGACGCGCGTGCCGCGGCTTGCCCATGTCGTCTACCACAACAAGCTCGGCAGCCAGCTGGAACGTGTCGAACGTCTGGTGAAGCTGTCCGGTGAAATTGCCCAGCGCCTGGATTCGGACCGCCGCCTCGCGGAGCGTGCGGCCACCCTGGCCAAGGCCGATTTGCTCACCGACATGGTTGGTGAATTTCCGGAATTGCAGGGGACGATGGGACGTTACTATGCGCTGCACGATGGCGAGCCGCCGGCCGTGGCGGCAGCCGTCGAACAGCATTACTGGCCGCGCTTTGCGGGTGACACATTGCCGGCGGACAACGTGGCAGCGGCCGTGGCGCTGGCCGACCGGCTGGACATGCTCGCCGGCATGTTCGGCATCGGCCTGGTACCGACCGGCGACAAGGATCCGTTCGGATTGCGCCGTGCCGCGCTCGGCGTGATCCGCATCGTGCTTGAGAAAAACCTGCCACTACAGTTGAACGCACTGATCGATCTGGCCTACAGCTATCTGCCTTCACAGATTGGGCAGGCCCACACTGACGTCAATGGTTTCGTGATTGACCGGCTTTCCGGTTATCTACGCGAGGGAGGCGCGACCGCGCAAGAGGTTGAGGCTGTGCTTTCGCGTGGCTTGCTGTCGCTCGCCGAAGCGCCCAGGATTCTCAAGGCGGTACAGGATTTCCAGAGGTTGCCAGAGGCCACCGCTCTTGCCGCCGCCAACAAGCGTATCGTGAACATTATCCGCAAGGCCGGCCAGGAACACCGGAACGCCGACGTGAGCCGACTCACCGACCCAGCGGAAGTTGCGTTGTTCCAGGCCCTGAACAAGACGCATCCGGCCGTGGAGTCGTGCGTGGCGGCGTGTGATTACTCCGGCGCGCTCCAGCGTCTGGCGGCGCTCAAGCAGCCGGTAGATGCGTTCTTCGATCAGGTCATGGTCATGGCGGAGGACCCGGCAGTGCGCGACAATCGCTTGGCCCTGCTCGGTGACCTCAAGGCCCTGATGAACCGCGTGGCTGATATTTCCCGGCTGGCAGTCTGACCGGCGCGAACGCACGAGGAGGCGTACATGAATCAGGATTCCTATGCCAAGATGCTGACCGCGGTGCAAGCGTTCCATGACAAGCACCAGTTCCGGGAAACGGGCGGTGAGGAGATGACCTATCGGGTGGCGCTCATGACCGAAGAACTGGGCGAGATCGCTGAGTGTGTCACCAAAGGCAAAGGCAAGGAAGCGTTGGCGGAAGAATGCGCCGATCTGTTCATTCTGCTGATCGGCACGGCCATTGCTGCCGATTTTGATCTCAATCAGGCGTTTTGGGACAAAATGGAAAAAATTCAGAGTCGTCAGAGCCGGATGATTAATGGCCGTATCCGCGTCTCTGAATTCAAGGACTGAGACAGGATTCACAATTCATGAAACTGATCATCCTCGGACGTGACGGTGTCATCAATCCGCAGCCCGCGACTCATGTCGACGGCCCCGAGCACTGGGAGCCCTTGCCCGGTGTGCTCGAGGCCATCGCCCGCCTGCATCGCGAGGGTTGGCGTGTGGTGATTGTGACTCACCAGCCGGCCGTGGCCCACGGTGCACTGCGCATGGAGGCGCTCAATCGGATTCACGCCCGCATGCTGGATCTGATCCGGCACAAGGGTGGCGATATCGAAGCGATCTTCATCTGTCCGCACGGTTCCGAAAGCCGTTGCCGCTGCCGGCCGCCCTTGCCCGGGTTGTTCGAAGAAATTGCCGAGCGTCTGAAAATCAATCTCTCGGGTGTAGCCGTGGCCGTTGCCGGCGCCGAAGAGTTGGCTGCCGCGCAGAGTGCCGGTTCACAGCCCGTGCGGATCGGGCCCTCGGAGGTGGCAGACGGCGTCGCATTTGCCAGCTTGCCGCAGTTTTGCGATGCGCTGATTGCCGGCCGGGTTGTCTTGCCCGGATGAACCAGGCACTGCGTTCATTGCTGTTCAATGCCGTCATGTTCGGATCAGTGCTGGTTTATGCCCCGCTGTCGCTATTCACTTTCCCGTTCCCGCCCCTTGCGCGCTATCGGTTCATCAGCCGCTGGGCACAGTTCCATATCTGGCTACTGGGGGTGTTGTGCGGGTTGCGCCACCAGGTGGAAGGATACGAACATGTTCCACATGGCACGACAGTCATCGTGTTAGCGAAACATCAATCCAGCTGGGAAACTCTGGCCTTGCAGCACATTTTCCCGCCACAAGTCTGGGTTTTGAAACGCGAACTGCTCTGGATCCCGCTGTTTGGCTGGGCGCTTGCGCTGCTCGAGCCAATTGCCATCGATCGTGGCGCTGGGCGTCGCGCCGTAGGGCAGATCATTGAACAGGGTCGCCAGCGGCTGGAAAGCGGACGTTGGGTGGTGGTGTTTCCGGAAGGTACGCGCGTCGCCCCCGGTGAGCAAAAACGTTTTGGCATCGGTGGTGCTGCCCTTGCCGCCGCCACCGGTCATCCGGCGGTACCGGTCGCTCACGATGCCGGCCACTACTGGCCACGCCGGGGTTTCCTCAAGAAACCGGGGACCATCCGGGTGAAGATTGGCCCGCCAATCGACAGCCGTGGAAAATCCGCAGAAGAGATCAACCGGCTGGCCGAGGCATGGATCCGTGAGGCCATGGATACTCTGGAATCAACCCGCACCCCAATGCTGTGAGTCAGTCGCGATCGGGCGCGACGGTTATCTTGCGTACCTGGCCACCCGAGATCGTGATGGTGTAGAGGCCATCGCTGCCGCGGATTGACCACACTTCAGTGTTTTTCTTTGATTTACCGGATTGGCGCGGTGACGCCGCCGGTCCCAGCTCGTGCCGTGCTTCCGCCGCCGTCATCCCCACACGCACCAAACCCCCGGTTGGGGTTCGGAACGCAGTGGTATCCCAGGAGGCAGCCAGCGTGAGTGGTGCGGAAAGTATCAGTACACGGCTCATCCATGTCTTCATCGGCACATTCCCTGTGTAGTGCGGAATACCAGCGTGGCACGGCCTGCGCTACTGCGCAAGAATGAAGTCAGAATGCCGCGGAGCCCAGTGCGTTGGCCAGCGCCGCAAATTCGGCCAGCGTCAGGGTTTCGGCACGTCGCTCCGGTTCGACACCCAGTGTGGCGATAGCCTCGGCGGCCAGCAGCCCCTTGAGGTTGTTGCGCAGTGTCTTGCGGCGGTGTGCAAACGCAGCCTGGACAAGCCGGGCGAAGTTTTCCCGGTTGTTGATCAATACCGGGGGTACCGCGTGGGGAACAAGCCGGACGATGCTTGAGTCGACTTGCGGTGGCGGCGTGAACGCGCCGGGTCGGACATCAAACAGTTTCTCGACCAGCACCCGTGATTGCAGCATGACTGACAGGCGGCCGTAGTCCTTGCCGCCGGGCGCAGCGGCCATGCGCTCGACCACTTCCTTCTGCAGCATGAACAGCATGTCGCTGATCACTTCCTGTTGGTCGAGCAGGTGAAACAGCAACGGAGTCGAGATGTTGTAGGGCAGGTTGCCGATGACGCGCAGCTTCCCGGTTGCCGGCGCGAGACTGTGAAAATCAAACTTCAATGCGTCGGCCTGATGAATGCTGAGGCGTTCGGGCGGGAAATCGGCGCGCAGGCGGGTTACCAGATCGCGGTCGAACTCGACCACATGCAGATGCGGCAGGCGCTCCAGCAGCGGGCGCGTCAGCGCCCCAAGCCCGGGACCGATTTCGACGACTGTTTCCCCGGGTTTCGGATCGAAAGCATCGAGTATGCGTTGCACAATCCCGCGATCATGCAGGAAGTGCTGTCCGAACCGTTTTCGTGGCCGGTGTTGCATCAGTGGCACAAGGCGCGCGCGAAGGCAATCGCTGCCGCGAGACTGGAGCAGTCGGCACGACCACAGCCTGCCAGCTCCAGGGCGGTGCCGTGGTCGACCGAAGTGCGAACGAATGGCAGGCCGAGGGTGATGTTGATGGTGTGGGCGAAATCGTGGTGCTTCAGTACCGGCAGGCCCTGGTCATGATACATCGTGAGCACGGCATCGACACTGGTCAGGGTCGTCGGTAAAAACGCCGTATCGGCCGGCACCGGACCGCGCAGTGACATGCCCCGGGCACGGCATGCCGTGACGACCGGTTCGATCACATCGATTTCCTCATGCCCCAGATGGCCGCCCTCGCCGGCATGCGGGTTGAGGCCGCACACCAGGATCTGTGGATTGGCGAGCCCGAATTTGGTGCGCAGATCGGCATGCAGAATCTCCAGTACCCGGGTCAGGTGTGTGCGGGTGATGGCGCGTGGTACCTCGGCCAGCGGCAGATGGGTGGTGGCCAGTGCCACGCGCAGGTCGGGTGCGGCCAGCATCATCACCACTTGTGACGTGCCGGATTCGGCGGCCAGAAATTCGGTATGGCCGGTGAAGGCAATACCGGCATCATTGATCACACCCTTGTGCACCGGGCCGGTGACCATGGCCTGGAATTCGCTCGCCAGGCAGCCACGCGTGGCGCGCCGCAGGCACTCGATGACATAACCGCTATTGCGCGGGTCGAGCTGTCCGGGGATGACCGGTGCTGTGGCGGGTACCGGCAGGATATAGCGCATGGGCTCGGCGGCTGATCGGCCCGGCCAAAGCGGAGCGGCCATCGTGATACCGAGTTGTGCTGCGCGCGTAGCCAATACCTGTGGGTCGGCGATCACAACCTGGTCGTGGTCCGACGGTGGTGGCAGGGCAATGCAGAGATCGGGACCGATCCCGGCCGGTTCGCCAGCGGTCAGCGCCAGTACCGGGCGGGGCCGGGGTTTACGGTCCCGGGTCGGGGCGGAATTCGACATACGCCTCGTCACGCAGCTGACGCAGCCATTGTTCGTAGCGCTCTTCGGTCTTGCGTGCCTGAAGCTGGCTGCGGGCCTGGGCTTGTTCCCGCTCCCGCGTGACATCACGTTCACGCCGTTCCAGTACCTGAATCAGGTGAAACCCGAACGGACTCATGACCGGTTCGCTGAGTTCGCCGGGCTTGAGTGCATCCATGGCCTTTTCGAAGTCCGGGACGGTTTGGCCCGGGCTCATCCAGCCGAGGTCACCGCCATTCGCCGCCGAACCAAGGTCTTCGGAATTGGCACGGGCGGTTTTTGCAAAATCCTCACCGGCAACCAGCCGCTCGCGCAGTTGAACGGCGCGGCGTTGGGCTTCACGGACCGTCAGCAGTTCACTGGGCTTGATCAGGATATGGCGAACATGGGTCTGGGTGACGTTGACTGCGCTACCGCTACCGCGACGGCCGTTCAGGCGAAGCAAATGAAACCCGCTCGGACTGCGCAACACCTCGCTGAGTTCGCCGGGCTGGAGCGTACGCACGGCGTTGAGGAACAGGTCGGGTAACTGGCCGGCTGGCCGCCAGCCGAGGCCACCGCCTTCCAGGGCATTCTGGCCTTGGGAATTGGCCACGGCCATCTGGGCAAAGTCGGCGCCCTGGCGCAGTTCGGCATGCAGTGATTCGGCTTTCTGGCGGGCCTCGGCGATGGCCTCCGGCGAGGCCTTCTCGGGAACAGCAATCAGAATGTGGGACAGGTCGTATTCTTCCAGCCCCCCCGGCGTCGATCGGTTGGCAAGATACTGTTCGACCTCGGCATCCGAGACCGTCACGCGATTGCGCACTTCACGATCCATCAGCTGCTGGAGCAGAATCTGTGCACGTACCTCGGCCTTGAAGGCGCGATAGCCACCCGGTTCCTTCTCCATGTCCTGTTTCAGTTGTTCCACAGACTTGTGGTTCTGCTCGGCAATCGTCTGGATCGCACGATCCAGCTGCGAATCCGAAACTCGCAATCCGCGCTCGGTGGCGACCTGTAATTGGAGGCGTTCGATGGCCATGCGTTCCATCACCTGCCGGCGCAGCACCGGCTCGGGCGGTGCGGTCATCTTCTGTGTTGCCAGGCGCTGGTGCACGGCGGCCACGCGTTCGTCCACTTCCCGGGCCGTGACGACCTCGTCATTGACGATAATAAGAATCCGGTCAATGGCAGCGCTCGGCGAGACGGGAGTTGCGGCGGCGGCTGGTCCGGCGCACGCCAGCCAGAACAGCAACAGCAGCCCGGGTCGGGCGGCCGTAGGGGATTTGAGGGCAATTCTCATCATGGCTTGAAGTATCGACTGTCATTCCGCCCGCAGGTTCCGGGCGCGAGTTAGGCATTATACCGGAGGGGGCCGGGAGTATCCCTACTCGTACAGGAACCGGCTTTGCTTGAAGGGGTTTTCCTCGGTTTGCCCGAGCTTGGCCAGGCCGGTGAGCTCCAGCTCAAACAGCACGCCCTTGTCCTCGGTGCCATCCGGGAGTACCCGTTGCCGCACCACGGCGCGGAACGCCCAGCAACAGCTTGTATATTCAATGCCGGCATAACCTTGCACGAGACGCGATTCAGGCACGGAATAGTTCCAGCGCAATGCCCCCACCCAGTGAGCGGCGAGTGGCCACTGGGTTGAGATATCGATCAGCTCTTCAACGCTGTTGACGTACCGGTAGCCGGCATTAATGACATGTTTATTGTCCGGTCGGTAATACAGATACAGGCTGCCCTTTTGAGTATCCCGTTCACGGGTATTCCATTGCAGCGCGCCGCGTACATGCCAGGGGGCGCCGAGCCGCGCGTAGGTTTCGGCAATCAGGTCTGATCGTGTTTGGGTTACGGTCCCGGCCGGCAAGTTAACCCGCTGATCCTCGAAATACTGCACCTGTCCAAAGCTGATGCGTGCCTGTTCAATGCCGTTCTCGGACGACAAGTAGCGGGTGGTGATGGCGGCGGTCATCTGGTTGGCGTCACCGATACGATCGGCGCCGACGAAACGATTCTCGCGAAAGAAATTGAAGAAGCTGAAATCCGGTATGGCGGCATCGAAGACCGGAAGGTTGTCCTGGTTCTTGTAGGGAATCCGCAGGTAATAAAGCCGCGGTTCCAGCGTCTGGGTTAAGGCCGTGTCCCCCCAGCGGTCGTCGCGCTCAAAGGCCAGACCGGTGTCGATGCTGTAGACCGGCAAACCCCGTTCCGGGCTATTGTCACCGCTCGTATTGTCGAGACTCCAGCTGGTGTAGCGGTAACCAACCTTGGGGGTGAAATATACATACGAGGTACGCAGCGGCAGGCTGATGTTCGGAAACAGGTCGACTCGCTGGCCGTTGACACTGTCCTGGCGATAAAAATTGACCCACTCGGCATCCAGCGATGGGTGCAGCTGGTTGGGACCGGCCGGATAGTTGGCGGTCAACAACAATTGCGGCAGTCGCTGATACGGCTGCTCGGTCAACGGAATGGTGGTATCCAGGGTCTGGTAAGTGGACGTGCGCGCCGAAAAACGCCAGATGCTGCCGCCGTAATCAAACCGCAGGGTGCGTGGCAGGTGTGTCTTGCCCGCATCGGCGGGATTGTCGCTGAGGTCGATCAGGTAACTGTTATCCGAGACCCACTGCAAATCGGTTGAAAACGTCCACAGGGGTGACAGCGCCTGATTATGCTGGAAGAAGGTGGCTCCGCGATCTCGATTGGCATCGTTGTCATTCGGCAGGTATTCAAGCTGTAGCTTGCCGTTGTAGGCCGCTCCCAGGTAGCGGAACTCATTCTGAAGCTGTACTCCGCGCTTGCTCAGGTAGCGAGTCGTCAGGGTGTCGTCGTACTGCGGCGCCAGGTTGAAGTAGTACGGGACGGAGACGAACGCCCCGCTGTGCGAGCTGTGTCCGATGCGCGGGTTAAGAAAGCCGGTTTTGCGCTCCTCGGTCAATGGGAAACTCAGGTAGGGCGAATAGAAAATCGGCACATGCATGAACGAGATCGTGACGTTACGGGCGGAGCCGGTCTCGGAAACTTTGTCGAGGGTCAGGCGACTGGCACGCAAAGTCCAGTCATCCTGTTGCGGTGGGCAGGTGGTATAGCGCACATCCTCGAACTGCAAGGCATCACGGCCCTCAAAATGCAGCAGTCGGGCCGTGCCACGCCCGATGCCTTCGGCAAACGAAAAGCGCGCCTCCTCGGCATCGCCGCTTTCGGTGTCGAGCTGGTAATGGAGACGGGGTGTGATAATGGTTTCGCCTCCCTCCTTGCTGAGATGAATGTTGCCAATGGCATTCAGCGAGTTCCGGGTTTGATCATGCGTTACTTCATCGGCGAACAGGTGCAGGTCGCCAAACCGGAGCTCGACAGCACCCCGGAAGGTTGCCGATTGGTTCAATAAAAACTCGCCACGGTCTGCATAGACGTGAACCCGGCCATCGTCGGTCTCTTCGGACGTCAGCAACGATTCCGGAACCGGATCAGCCAGCACGGCCCGACAGGCGAGTGGGCGATCCTTGAGTGTGGCCGTGGTCTTGGCGGATTTGGCCGCGTGAGCGGGATGGATTCCGATGGCGGCCAGGATCGCGGCGCAGAGCAGACGGCGCGGCAGGAGGTTCCTGGACATTGCTCACAGAGGCTGGTGGTGTGCGCGTAAAATCGCATAGAATCATCGACTCATCAAGTTGCGGGGCCATCCACCGCTCTCCGGAAGGCCAGATTCCTTGGACAGCCGTCTCTCAGCACTCAGGCAGTGGGTTGATCAGGTGCTCGATCTCCGCGAGATCGAGATCCGGCCAGCCTCGACGGACGCCAGTTTCCGCCGTTATTTTCGCCTCATCAGCCCGGGCGCGTCCTATATCGTCATGGACGCACCCCCCGGCCGCGAGGATCCGCGTCGTTTCATCGCCATGGCCGGGCACTTGCGGCAACTCGGTCTGAATGTCCCGGAAGTGCTCGATCAGGATCTGGAGCAGGGGTTTTTGCTGCTCACCGATCTCGGTGAGCAGCTTTATCTTATGCACCTGACCGAGTCCACGGTGGAACGTCTGTACGGGGATGCCCTGGGGGCGCTGGTGGTGCTCCAGGCTGGCATTTTTACCGATTCATCGTTCCTGCCGGAGTACGATGCGACTTTGTTGCGGCGTGAGCTGGAAATCTTTAGTGAATGGTACCTGGTTCGGCATCTGGGCCGGGTCCTGACTTCGGCGCAACAGGCCGTAGTCGATGCGGCCTATGAGTTTCTGATCGGCTCGGCGCTCGAGCAGCCACGGGTCTGGGTGCATCGTGATTTCCATTCCCGTAACCTGATGCTCACCCCGCGCAACAATCCCGGTATTCTGGATTTTCAGGATGCGGTCCGTGGCCCGGTCACCTATGACCTGGTGTCGTTGTTGCGTGATTGCTACATCCGTTGGCCACAGGAGCGGGTGGTGGACTGGGTGATGGGATATTACGACCTTGCTCATCAATCGGGTCTGCCAGTGGGTGAGGACGAAGGTCAATTCATGCGCTGGTTCGATCTGATGGGGATACAGCGCCATCTCAAGGCCGCCGGCATTTTTGCGCGCCTGAATCATCGTGACAGCAAACCCGGGTATCTGGCGGACATCCCGCGGACACTTGGCTATGTGCTGGAAGTGAGCAGCCGTTATCGAGAGCTGGCCGGTCTGCAACACCTGCTGGTTGACCTGCGTATTCCCGGTATCACTGCATGAAGGCCATGATCCTGGCGGCCGGGCGTGGCGAACGGATGCGCCCGCTGACCGACCATACGCCCAAGCCCTTGTTGCAGGCAGGAGGCAAGGCGCTGATTGAACATCTGATTGAAGCACTGGCCGCGGCTGGATTCCGCGAGCTGGTCATTAATCACGCGCATCTCGGGGAGCGCATCGAAGCCGCGCTCGGTGATGGTGGACGATACGGGGTGCAGATTGCCTGGTCGCGTGAAGTGGAAGGTGCGCTCGAAACCGGCGGTGGTATTCATCGGGCCCTGCCGCTGCTCGGCGACGCCCCATTTCTGGCGATAAATGGTGATATCTGGACTGATTATCCCTTTGCCCGTCTGCACCGGGCACCGGATCGCCTGGCGCACCTGGTGCTGATTGATAACCCACCGCACCATCCACAGGGTGATTTTACTTTGCAGAACGGGCTGGTTCGGCCAGAGGGCGGACCTCGGTTGACGTTCAGCGGCATTGGGTTGTACCGCCCCGAATTGTTTCAGGGTTGTCAGCCCGGCAAGTTTCCGTTGGCCCCGCTGTTGCGCGCCGCCATGCATCAGGATGCAGTGAGTGGCGAGCACTATCAGGGCAACTGGATGGACGTCGGCACCCCGGAACGGCTGGCCGCGCTGGATCGGGACCTGTCAGGTCGCCGCTGACGTTGCTGGGCTGGGGATGCGGGAATACGCAGGCAATAAAAAAACCGGCAGCGCGATGTTTTTACCTTCATACGCTGCCGGTCCGACGGGAGGATCGCCCTTGCGGGCACTCCTCCGGTTCTTGCTGGGGTACTAGTGGTCGCCGACACTAAGCCGGGCGACCACCCGAACCAGCTACTTACTTCTTCTTCTTAGCGGCCTTCTTAGCTTTCTTTGCTTTTTTCTTCGTTGCCATGGTTCACTCCTTCAGGTTTGTGGTTTAGGAATTGGAGACGGAATGTCTCCGGTACAGCAGCGGTTGCCGAAAAAGCCAGGCCAGAAGCCGGTTTTCAGCAGCCTCGCACAGGCCAACAAGGTCTGCGCGTTTCACCGCACGGCCGGCGATATCACGGGCCAGGCCATGCGAAGTGAAAACGGAAAGGGTCAGTAGGGAGAGGGAAGAAATCACGCCCGGCAACATTGCGTTACCGGTCATCGTGGTGTTGCTTGTCAGACTTCGCAATCGAACCAAGTTTCGCTTCGTCCCGTTGCGCTGCGGTTGTGTCGTAGTTGCGCTTCACAGCGTGCGACACATGAATATTGCACCGCGCTTACCTGAGGTGTAGCACATCCAGCCATCAGGTCAAGCGTACTTTAATCAGCGTTTCAGAAAATTGCAATCACCTTTTCACAAATTTTTTGTAGTCGATGTTGTCGTCGACGAGTGATCGATGCGCATGCTCATCCGCACTTCGAGTCACCGCAGTTGAGACAGGTCATGCAACCATCCATCTTGATCACAGCCTTCGTCGAACACTTCGCGCACAACTGTGCGTCGGACGGAAAGCTGCCGCTATCATCCTTGGCGACGCTCACATTCTGCTCACGCGATTCCAGTTGCGCGCGCTTCTCGGCCAGAAACTTCTTCTGATGCTCGTCAAGCTCATCGGATTTGATGAGGCCGATCATTCGCAGGTGACATTCGATGACATCGCCCAGTTCCGCAACCAGTGACGGGGTATAGCGGCCCTTCTTGAAGTAGCCGCCACGCGGGTCAAACACCGATCGCAGTTCCTCGATCAGGAAGGTGACGTCACCACCTTTGCGGAAAACCGCTGAAATCACCCGGGTCATGGCCACTACCCACTGGAAATGGTCCATGCTCTTCGAATTGATGAAGATCTCGAATGGCCGGCGCTTTTCGTGCTGGGTGCCCGCATTCAGGACAATGTCGTTGATCGTCACATACAGGGCGTGCTCGGTCAGTGGGGTCTTGATCTTGTAGGTGCTGCCGAGCAGCGTCTCTGGACGCTCGATCTGCTCGTGCATGTGTACGACGTTGTTCTCGGCCGGTTTGACCTCGTCTTTCTTCACGACTTCATAACCGGTGATCTTGTTGTCAATCTTGATGGCCATGCTGTTTCTCCTTCGGGTCTTGCCGGGGCCGGAACGGACCGGTGGGCCCGGTCCCGGTCCGCTTTCCCTAGAATTTTCCGTAATACCCTTCTTTCAGGGCGTCGTAGAGGTTGGCGGCGGTATGGGTCTCGCCGTCGTACTCAATCTCCTCGTTGCCCTTGACCTCCAGGATCTCGCCATTGGCAAGCTGAAAGCGGTACAGGGTGTTCTCCAGGTCCTTGTCCTTCACCAGCACGCCCTGGAAGGCAGCCGGGTTGAAGCGGAACGTGGTGCAGCCCTTGAGGCCCTGTTCGTAGGCATACAGGTAAATGTCCTTGAATTCCTCGTACGGGAAGTCGGTTGGGACGTTGGCGGTCTTGGAGATCGACGAATCAATCCATTTCTGGGCCGCGGCCTGCACGTCCACGTGCTGCCGGGGAGATATGGCGTCGGCGCTCACGAAATAATCCGGCAGGCAGGCTTCCGGCTCCTGTGAATCCGGATCGGCCGCGGGGTTGACCAGGGTGCGGTAGGCCAGGAGTTCAAACGAGAACACATCGACCTTTTCCTTGGATTTCTTGCCTTCACGGATCACGTTGCGGCTGTATTTGTGGGCGAATGATGGTTCGATACCGTTGGAGGCATTGTTGGCCAGCGACAGCGAAATTGTGCCGGTCGGAGCGATCGAGGTGTGATGGGTAAAGCGGCAGCCGACGTCGGCCATGCGCTCGGTGAGTTCAGCCGGGAACTGCTGCATGTAGCGGCTGTACTTGGCAAGCAGTACCTTGCCCGGCACCTTATCGCCAACTTTGTAACCGTCGCGACGCATCTCCGGGCGCCGGGCCAGCATCTCGGCGGTCACCGTGAACTGCTCGATCAGAATCGGGGCCGGGCCCTTTTCCTCGGCCAGTTCGATGCCGGTTTGCCAGCCGGTCTCGGCCATTTCACGCGATACCTGGTCAGTGAACTTCAGCGACTCCGGCGAGCCGTACTTGATCTTGAGCATGGTCATGGTCGAGCCCAACCCCAGGAAGCCCATGCCATGGCGGCGCTTGTGCAGGATCTCGTGGCGCTGCTTGTCGAGCGGCAGACCATTGATCTCAACCACGTTATCGAGCATGCGGGTGAAAATGGCCACGGTCTCGCGGAAGCGCTCCCAGTCGAAGCGGGCGCGCTCCGTGAACGGCTCAAGCACGAATTTGGTGAGATTCACCGAGCCCAGCAGGCAGGAGCCATAGGGCGGCAACGGCTGCTCGCCGCAGGGGTTGGTGGCGCGGATGTTCTCGCACCACCAGTTGTTGTTCATNNCTTGTCGATCAGGATGAAGCCCGGTTCGGCGTAATCATACGTCGAGGCCATGATCAGGTCCCACAGGCGGCGCGCCGGCATGGTCTTGTAGATCTTGCAGGCCACCTGGCCGATATCATTGGTAATGTAGCCCTCGGTGCGCGGCCAGTAGCGCCACACTACCTTGGTTTCGGCATCCTCGTATTCATGGTGGTTGCACGGGAATACCAGTTCCCACGGCTGGTCCTTCTTGACCGCCTGCATGAATTCGTCAGTGATCAGCACCGACAGGTTGAACTGGCGCAGCCGCCCGTCTTCACGCTTGGCACGGATGAAATCGGCCACATCGGGATGCTGGATGTCGAAGGTGCCCATCTGCGCACCGCGCCGGCCGCCGGCCGAAGACACGGTGAAGCACATGGCATTGAAGATATCCATGAATGACAGCGGGCCCGAGGTGTAGGCGCCGGCGCCGCTCACAAACGCGCCCTTGGGGCGCAAAGTCGAGAATTCGTAACCGATGCCGCAGCCGGCCTTGAGCGTCAGGCCGGCCTCGTGCACCGACTTGAGGATACCGTCCATGGAATCCGGCACCGTGCCGGACACCGTGCAATTGATGGTCGAGGTGGCCGGCTTGTGTTCCCGGGCACCGGCATTCGAGGTCACGCGTCCCGCCGGGATGGCGCCGTTCTGCAGTGCCCACAGAAACCGGCCGTACCACTCCTCCTGCTTCTCGGGGGTAATTTCGACTTCGGCCAGGGCCTTGGCCACGCGCTCATAGGTACCCTGAATATCCGCATCCACCGGCTGACCGGTTTTGGTCTTGAGGCGGTATTTCTTGTCCCAGATGTCCTGGGAAGCGGGTTGTAGGGGTATTTCGGCGCTGGCGGAAGGGGTGGTCTGGAGCTTAACGGCCTTCATGTTCGTTACGACCTCCTCACTATGTCCTTGGGTGGCCGCGGCCACTCTTTATTAGTTGTATTGGTGAAACATCTGACCACTACATCTTGTGGTCGTCGCGCAAATTAGTCCCATCTATTGGGTGTGTCAAGGCTTGATTATTGGCCCATTAGCGAGACTGGAGGGCAGGGCGGGGAAATATCTATATATATGTACTTTTCCGACCATAGAGCCGGGCTATTTTGAGGCACGCGAAGCCCGGCTTGAGGGCTACATCGTCTTTTTGAGCAGGGCCCGCAATTCTTTGAGTGGGCAGGTGTTGAGCACATCATCTTTCTCCAGCCAGCCGCGCCGGGCCTGGCCGACGCCGTATTGGAGGTTGTCGAAATCCTGAACGCTGTGGGCATCACTGCTGATCGCAATGCGCACCCCTTCTTCCTTCGCGAGCTGACAGTGGCTGTCGAGTAGATCGAGACGCTCGGGATGCGCGTTAAGTTCAAGAAAGCAACCGCGCGCGCGGGCGTGACGAATGACCTTGAGCATGTCGACATCGTATGGCTCGCGTTGATCTATCAGCCGTCCGCTCGGGTGAGCCAAGATAGTGAAGTGCGGATGATCCATGGCTTTCAGGATGCGCCGGGTCTGCTTGGCGCGCGACAGTTTGAATTGCGAGTGCACGGCACCAACCACAAGATCGAGCTCACCCAGCACATCGTCCGGCAGGTCGAGCGCGCCGTCTTCCAGGATGTCGACTTCGATGCCCTTGAGAACCGTGATGCCCTTGAGCGAGGCATTGAGCGCATCGATGTCTTCCATCTGCCGGCGCAGTTGTTTGACATCCAGTCCGTGAGCGACGGTCAGGCGTCGTGAGTGTTCGGTGATGGCCAGGTACTCGAAGCCCTGCACCCGTGCCGCTTCGGCCATTTCCCGCAGCGTGTTATGGCCATCGGTGGCCTTGGTGTGGACGTGCAGATCGCCGCGCAGGTCTTTCGGCTCAATGAGCGTCGGCAGTTTGCCGGCACGCGCTGCTTCGATTTCGCCACGCTCCTCACGCAGTTCTGGCGGAATCCAGGGCAGACCGACGCTTCTGAACACCGATTCCTCGGTCTCGCCGGCGACGCGCAGTGCGCCCTTGAACACACCGTATTCGTTGATCTTGAGCTGCTTCTGCTGACCGAGACGGCGGATGACGACATTGTGTGCCTTGCTGCCGGTAAAATAGTGCAGGGCGGCACCGTAACATTCCGGGTCGACGACGCGCAGGTCGACCTGCAGACCTGATTTGAGGATTACGGTCGAGCGGGTCTCGCCCTTGGACATCACCTTGGCGACTTCGTCGTAACCGGTGAAACGGTCCATGACCTTGCCGGATTCCCTGGCCGTGACGAGAATATCGAGGTCACCCACCGTCTCCCGGCAACGCCGGTAGCTACCGGCCAGTTCGACCTGTTTGACTCCGGAGGTCTTGGCCAGATACTCCCGCAATGGTTCGGCATATTGAGCCGCGACGGCCAGCTTGAAACGGCGGGGCTCCGTGGTACGGGCGGTGAGCGCATCGAGAATGGTCTGTTCGGTCTTGGCCCCGAAGCCCTCCAATTCACGGATCTTGCCGGCCTTCGCGGCCCTGGCGAGCTGGCTCGTGGTCTTGACCTTGAGTTGGTCGTACAGGGTTCGTACCCGTTTCGGACCAAGGCCGGGCACCTTCAGCAGTTCCGTGACCGAGGACGGCAGCTGCTTGCGCAGTTTTTCCAGCGCCTTGCACTTTCCCGTCGTTACAATTTCCTGAATCTTGGCGGCGAGGTCATTGCCGATGCCCGGGAGCTCGGTCAGGTCTTCGTCTTTGGCCACGAGGTCGGCCAGCGCCACGCCCATGCCCTCAACCTGGCGGGCGGCATTGCGGTAGGCACGGATGCGAAACGGATTTTCATTCTGGATCTCGAGCAGATCGGCCATCTCCTCGAAGATGGCGGCGATGTCGGCGTTGTGGACAGCCATTCGGCTTTCCTTCAGCGCGATCCGGGCTGGCTGGAGGCGGGCGGTGGTTCGGGCACCTCAGCCAGGAGCCGATCAACACGCTCCACCCACTCGGCATAGCGTTTCACGGTTTCGGCGTTGCGATGCAGTTCAATCAGCGCGCGCGTATCGTCTTGCCCGGTCTCGTTGACCATTCGTTCACGTTGTTGCTGCAGCTCCTGAATACGCTTCTGGTACAGAGTCCGCTGAGATCGGAAAAATGGCTTGTGTCGGGAATTCTGCAACACCAGTGCATCGCCAGTGACCGCATAGAAGTCATACCAGGGATGAATATCGCCGCCAACCATATTTCCATATTCCGGAAAGGTCTCGTAGCGCAGCTGGATCTCCGTGCCGCCGGGAGTAATGCCAGTCACATAACCTTCCGCCACCGGCAGGCGCCAGGCCGTGTACCCTTCGGCGCTGGAGAGCAGGATATCCAGAATCGTCTGCTCACCGTTGACGGTATAGACCAGATAGTCGGGCTTTCCATCACGATTCAGATCCTGGTTCTTCTGCTCCTTGATGGCGACCGGCAGGGATTGGACATAGGACTCGAAATTCGGGTAAGGCGTACGAACCGGTGAATCGGCATACAGGTTCATGGTGCACAGGGCGGTGACCAGCAGCCCGCAAAACTGTTTTCCGGATTTTGTCATGCAGGTTAACCCTTGATGCAAACCAGTGGCTCGACCCGTGCAACCTTGCGCGCCAGACCGGCGGCATCGGCGGCATCAACGACTTCCGTCACATCCTTGTAGGCACCCGGTGCCTCCTCGGCCACGCCGCGCGAGGACGGCGAGCGGATCAGGATACCGCGTGCCGCCAGGCCATCGATGACCTGACGTCCCTTCCATTGTCGATAGGCAGCGTGCCGGCTCATGGCGCGGCCGGCACCATGGCAAGCCGAACTGAAGGACCTCATTTCTCCCTCCTTGGTGCCACAGAGAATATAGGATGCCGTGCCCATGCTGCCGCCAATCAACACCGGTTGTCCAACCGGACGCAGCACGCCGGGAATGTCGGGATGGCCAGGCCCAAAGGCACGGGTCGCGCCCTTGCGGTGCACGTACAGCGGGCGGCGCACGCCATTGACTTCGTGTTCCTCGACCTTGCAGGTATTGTGGGACACATCGTACAGGAGCGACAACCGCGCTTTCGGGAGCACCTCGGCAAAGGCCTGCCGCACCAGATGGGTAATGATCTGGCGGTTGGCAAGTGCGCAGTTGATGGCGGCGCGCATGGCGCCGAGGTATTCCTCGCCGACGTCCGAGTGAATCGGCGCACAGGCCAGTTCACGGTCCGGCAGGGTAATGCCATGCTGGCCGGCCGCAATCGCCATGCGTTTCAGGAACTCGGTGCCGATCTGGTGGCCGAGGCCGCGCGATCCGCAATGGATCGCCACTACCACATCGTTCTCGCGCAAGTTGAAGGCATTCGCGATCTCCGGGTCGTAAATCTCCGCGACCTTCTGGACCTCGAGATAATGATTGCCGGAGCCGAGCGTTCCCATCTCGTCGCGCTGGCGCTTCTTCGCATGATCAGACACATTGCCGGGCTTGGCCCCTTTCATCTGGCCGTGCTCCTCGATGCGTTCAAGGTCGGCCTCACTTCCATAGCCCTGCTCGATCGCCCAGCGCGCGCCACCCGCCAGCATCGCGTCCATTTCGGTGTGCGATAGGCGAATGGCGCCGGTGGAACCTAGTCCGGCCGGGATCTTGTAAAACAGCACATCGGCCAGTGCCTTCTGTACGGCCAGCACATCCTCGACGCGGAGGTGAGTGTGCAGGCAACGCACACCGCAGGAGATATCGAAGCCGACGCCACCGGCAGACACGACGCCGCCATGGTCCGGGTCGAAGGCCGCCACACCACCAATCGGGAAGCCGTAGCCCCAGTGCGCATCCGGCATGGCATAGGAGGCCTGGACGATGCCGGGCAGGGTGGCGACGTTGGTGACCTGCTCGTACACCTTGTCGTCCATGGCACGGATCAGGTCCTCGGTGGCGTAAATCACCGCCGGCACGCGCATGGCGCCGTGCGGGGCGATTTCCCAGCGGGTTTCGTCATGCCGGACAAACAGGGCGAGGTCCATGATGGTTACTCCGGTTAGACGTCCACAATGCACTCGGCCACCCATTGGCCGTTTGGCTCCTCGCGGACCCGCAGCCCGGTATAGGTGGCGCCTTTCACTTCCACCGCCGGTTGGTGGCGCTCTCTGTCCAGTGGTTCACCCCAGGCGCGGGCCGATAGTCGCCGGTCCTTGATATGAACTTCGTATCGGCTGAACAGCATGTGGTGAGTCGCCATCTCGTACACAATGGCATTCAGCCAGTCGACAAACAGCAGTTCGTCATCCGGCGCCTCACACTCGATATCAACCGGAGTTTGTGCCTGGATCCCCGACAGGTCCGCAATTACGGCAGTCATTGCCAGCGCCGCCTGTTCGAAGGCCTGCTCGCGGGTGGCGCCGATGCCGCGCACCCCCATGTCCGCTTCATGCGGAAAATGCTCCCAACGGGCTGAGGCAGGCGAATGAGAGTCCATGGTTCTTGGTTCCGCTCTGGATCGGGTGAAGCCTCGAGTGGCCCATGGGAGCTGGATCGGGACCGCATGTTGGCAATGTGTCACAAAGCGCAACGGGGCACCTTTGACCCGGATCAACCCTGTGCTGAGAACGCGGCGGGAATGCCGCGGTTGTCAGGCCGTCAGTCGCCGGTAGATGTCCGAAACCTTGAGTGGCAATTTTTTCACATCCTCGACCAGGGTCCAGTTCACCGCGCCGTACAGGTGCGGCAGGTAGTCGCGCGCCTCGGAGTCGATGGTGATGCAGAACGGGTGGATGCCGCACCGGTGGGCCTCGATCAGTGCCTGGCGGGTGTCCTCAATGCCGTAATCACCACGGTAGCCGTCATAGTCGTCCGGCTTGCCGTCCGAGAGCGTGATCAGGAGCTTGGTGCGCGCCTCGATCTCGTTCAGCAGTTTGGTCAGGTGGCGGATGGTGACCCCCATGCGGGTGTAATCCTTGGGCTGGATGCCGGCGATGCGTTTTTCCACCTCTTCCCCGTACGGCTCGTCAAAGCGTTTGATGCGGTACAACTCGCAGCGTTTACGGGTCATGCCCGAGAAGCCGTAGATCGCGTAGCGGTCGCCAAGCACCTCGAGCGCTTCGCACAGCATCACCAGCGACTCGCGCTCGGCCTCGTTGATCCAGCCCTTGGTGGAGCCGGACATATCAACCATGAACATGACCGCAATATTGCGATCGTGTTTGTGGTGCTTGGTGAACAGCCGGTCGCTCATCTCGCGCCCGGTATGCATATCCGCCCAGGCCTCGACCAGCGCATCGAAATCGACGTTGTCACCGTTAACCTGTTTCTTGAGCAGTTTTTCCTCGCCACGCAAGGCTTCGAATGATTTGCGCAGCTGGTGAATGAGGCCGGCGTACTTCTGGCGGGTGCGGGCCACAAATGGTTCGTCGCTCGGCGGCACGTCGCTCTCGCGCAATACACACCAGTGCTTGCGGTAGTGTTGGCGGCGGAAATCCCACTCGTTGTAGAGCAGCGCGCCTTCGTCCTGATAGCTGGCCTTCCAGCTATCCTCGTCCGGTTTTTCCTCGCCCGCGCGCCGGTAACCCCCGTCGCCGGCCGCATGCAGGTATTCATCGGGGATCTCGCCCAGATCCTGGAGAATTGAGTCCATTAATTGCCGTACATGCTCCGGCGGTGCGATCGGCTGGCCATCGAGGTTGATGGTCATGCTGAATTCACCACCCAGTTCCGAATCATTCTCTTCGCGCGTGAGGCTGAAGCGTTCCGCCAGATTTTCCGATGACTCGGCAGCCTTGCCTTCCTGTTCCCCGAGCATCTGCTGTAGGGCGACGTGCAGCTCGAAATGCTCGCGCGCCAGGCGCGCGGACATCGTGGCTTCCACGTCCTCGGGATGCAGGGTGCCCTGGTAGCAGACCGGCGGCGGGAGTTCCTGGTCGTATAGCTCGGTGAGTAGTGCGAGGGTGTCACGCACATCGGCCTGCCGGGAGCGAAGCCGAGTAATTTTTGCTTCCCAGGCGGCGGGATAAAGCTGTTCGCCCAGGGCCGCGCGCAAGGCCGTCATCTCACGGTGCAGGCCGGTGAGATCATGCGCCAGCCGTGCATCCAGGCGGATGGTTTCGAGTGTCTGGAATAACCGCTGTGCGCGGTGCGGATCGGCATATCCCGCCAGCGCCTCGGTGAGTGAGACGCGAAACGTCCCATAGCGGGTTTGCGCCCACTGATGCGCAGCCATGGCCTTGTACAGGCGGAAGTTCTGCTCACGGTCGTCCAGGCGCGCCACGCGGGCGGGTAGGAACAATGTTTCGGTATCCGTGTACGGTTCGTCGCCAACATCCAGCTTGAGTGCGCGTCCGGACAGACCGCGCACGAACAGTTCCAGAACATGCGCAATGTCTTCGAGCGCCATGCCGTTGAGCTTGTCGCGCACCTCATCGGCGAACCCGGCAATGTTGCGGAATACCGCGCAGGCCGGGTACAGGCCCATCTTGTCGAACAGGTCCATAGCGTGCACCACCCAGTCCTCGACGCTGGCGAGATCCAGCTGACGCAGTGCCTGCGGGACGTGGAACGTAAACTGGTAGGCCATTTCGGCGTTGGTCTTGGCGATGGCGTCGGACCAGCGCAGCACATACTCCTGTTCGGCGCGGCTGAACGGNNGTTTAGAACAACGAGGCGCTCAATTCATTGACGGCCGCCAGCATCTCGCTGTCGTCGGTCAGCGCCTCGGCAATGGCGCCGCGACAGGCGCTTTGCGGGGTGATGCCGGCCGCAATCAACTTGCCGGCGTGCACCAAGAGGCGCGTGCTGGCGCCTTCATCCAGGCCCTGGCCCTTGAGGTTGCGGGTCATGCCGGCAAATTTCACCAGCTTGGCGGCGACGGTGGCGTTGATCCCGGACTCGCGCTCGATGATTTTTTGCTCGAGCTCCGGCTTCGGGTAGTTGAATTCGAGTGCCACGAAGCGCTGGCGCGTTGATTGTTTCAGGTCCTTGAGCACACTCTGGTAACCGGGGTTGTAGGAAATGGCCAGACAGAATTCCGGCGACGCCTCCAGCAGCTCGCCGGTTTTTTCCATCGGTAGCACCCGACGGTCATCGGCCAGCGGATGGATGACGACCGTGGTATCTTTGCGCGCCTCGACGATTTCATCGAGATACAGGATGGCGCCGGCGCGCACTGCGCGCGCCATCGGGCCATCCACCCATACGGTTTCGCCGGCGGTAATGAGATAACGCCCGACCAGGTCAGAAGCGGTGAGGTCGTCGTGGCATGACACCGTGATCAACGGGCGTTTGAGGCGCCACGCCATGTGCTCCATGAAGCGCGTCTTGCCGCAACCGGTCGGCCCCTTGAGCAGCACCGGCAGACGATTCTGATAGGCGGCCTCGAACAGGACAATTTCCTCACCTTGGGCCGCATAATAGGGTTCATCGGTGATTCGATATTCTTCGGTTTTCAGAACGCGCGCAGTCACATCAATCCCCTAGCAATATTGCGGTTACAAAAATAGCTGACAGTGGCAGTATGCCAAAAATTGCATGCCCTCACACAAAAAGCCGTTGACGGGCCCGGCATGCTTCCCGAAAATAACGTTTCTTGGCGCCGGACCAGTCGAATTCGAATACAGCTGGTCTATCAAGACATACAAAATTTGAATCTNNATATATATAAAGCGGTGGAGGCCTGTTCCATGGCGGAAGTCGTCGCAACAAACGAGACCATTCTGGTGGTCGGTGGGGGCATCAGCGGCATGACCGCCGCCCTCGAAGCCGCCGAGTGCGGAAAGAACGTGGTGCTGATCGAGAAGAACCCCTCGCTCGGCGGTCGCGTTTCCCAACTCTACCGGTATTTTCCCAAGCTTTGTCATCCGACCTGCGGGCTTGAGATCAATCTCAAGCGTCTCCGTGGCAACAAGCGCATTCGTGTGCTGACGCTCGCGGAAGTGGCCAAGGTCGAGGGCAAGTCCGGTGACTACTCGGTGACGGTGAACATCAAGCCGCGCTACGTGAACGAGAATTGCACCGCCTGCGGTGCCTGCGGCGAAGCCGTCAGCGCCGAGATTCCGAATCCGTTCAACTACAACCTGAGCAAGATCAAGGCGGCTTATCTGCCGAACGCGATGGCCTATCCGCAGCGCTTCGTGCTTGATGCCTCGATCATCGGCACCCCCGAGGCCGACAAGGCCAAGGCCGCCTGCAAGTACAACGCCATCGATCTGGACCAGAAGGAAGAAATCCTCACCATCAAGGCCGGTGCCGTGGTGTGGGCGACCGGCTGGAAGCCGTACGATGCGGCCAAGATTCAGCCGTACGGCTACGACCGCATCGCCAACGTGATCACCAGCGTCGAGTTCGAACGCCTGGCCGATCCGCATGGCCCGACCGGCGGCAAGCTCCTGCGTCCGAGCGATGGCAAGGAGGCCAAGAACGTGGCCTTCATCCAGTGCGCCGGTTCGCGCGATCGCAATCACCTCAAGCACTGCTCGCGCATTTGTTGCATGGCCTCGCTCAAGCAAACCAACTACGTCACCGAGAAGTACGGTGACGAGGGCCAGTCGAGCATCTATTACATCGACATCCGCGCCATTGACCGCTTCGAGGACTTCTACCAGAAGGTCCGTGCCAACAAGACCGTCAAGTTCATCAAGTCCAAGGTCGCCAACATCACCGAGGACAAGGCCACCGGCAATCCGGTGCTGCACGGTGTGGACACCGAGGGTTATCACCGCTACGACAACGCCCATGATCTCGTGGTGCTGGCCGTCGGCATGGAACCGAACGTCGATGCCGGCAAGATCATGCCGGGCGGCGTGGTGGCAGACGTAAGCGGATTCATTGACATCAACTCGACCACCGAAGCGGTGTTTGGCGCCGGTTGCGCCAGCAACGCGCTCGACGTGAACCGCGCGGTGCAAAGTGCCACGGCGGCGTCGCTGCGCGCGATCCAGGTGGTCAATCGTGTTTCCCGGGCGGAGGTTTAATTTCCCATGGCCGATATGAAAGTAGGTGCCTACATTTGCAAGGGCTGCGGCATCGGCGAACGGCTCAACGTTGCGCAGCTGGTCAACATCGCACAGAAGGAAGGCAAGGCGCCGATCGCGCGCGAGCATGAGTTTCTGTGCAACGCCAGCGGCGTGGAGATGATCAAGAATGACATCGCCAACGAGGGCGTGAATCACGTCGTGATCGCCGCCTGTTCGCGCCGCGCCAAGGCCGAGACCTTCAATTTCGACAATGTCGCCGTCAACCGCACCAACCTGCGCGAAGGCGTGATCTGGGTCACCCCGGCCGACGATGACAAGAAAGAAATCGTGCAGGAAATGGCCGCGGACTACATCCGCATGGGCTGCGCGGAAGTGAAGAAGATGGAAGCCCCGCAGGCCAACCCAAACCACGGCAACAACAGACGCATTCTGGTGGTCGGCGGCGGTATCAGCGGCATGACCGCGGCGCTCGAGGCCAGCAAGACCGGCTATGACGTGTTGCTGGTCGAGAAGACCGGCGCCCTCGGCGGTTGGGCTGCCAAGCTGTGGAAGCGCGTGCCCAATCGTGAACCGTATGCCGATCCGATGGATAGCGGCGTCGACGCCATGATCCAGGCGGTGTCCGGTGACAAGCGCATCACCGTGCACCTGAATTCAACCGTCACCAAGACCAGCGGTGCCCCGGGCCAGTTCAGCGTGGACATCAGCAAGGAGTCGGGTGGCACCAGCACCGAGAATGTCGGTGCCATCATCATGGCCTCCGGTTTCACCCAGTTTGATGCCAACAAGTTGTCCCACTATGGCTACGGCAAGTCCGCCAACGTGGTCGACCAGGCCGGGCTGGAAGAGCTGGCCAAGAAGGCCAACGGTGGCGCCATCAAGCGCGCCGATGGCAAGGAAGTGAAGAGCGTGGTGTTCGTACAGTGCGCCGGCCAGCGCAGCCCGAAAGAGGGCGAGCTCAGCTACTGCTCGGGCCACTGCTGCAACACCTCGATCAAGCAGGCCATGTACTTCAAGGACCAGAACCCGGGCATTGACGCCATGGTCATGTACACTGACCTGCGTACTCCCGGCAACGGCGAGGATTTTTATCGCAGCGCCCAAAAGAAGGGCGTGATCTTCACCAAGGGCTGGCCGAAGGAAGTCTCGGCCAGCGGCGAACTTAAGTTCAAGGACGTCATCCTCAACGAGGAAGTCTCCACGACGCCTGATCTGATCGTGTTGGCCACCGGACAGATCGCGAACTCGGGCGTGAACATCGATGAAGTGAAGCAGGACGAGCCCGGCCAGTGGGCGTCAACCCCGCAGTCGGTGCTGAATATGGTCTATCGCCAGGGCAAGGATTTGCCGCAGCTGGTGCACGGCTTCAACGACTCGCACTTCATTTGCTTCCCGTACGAAACCCGCCGCACCGGCATCTACACCTGCGGTCCGGTACGCCGGCCGATGGACATGGCGCAGGCAATCGAGGACGCGACTGGCGCCACGCTCAAGGCTATTCAGGCGGTGGAAAATGCCAGTCTCGGCCGCGCCGCGCACCCACGCTCCGGCGACCTGTCGTTCCCGAGTTTCCGCAAGGAAGGCTGCACGCAGTGCAAGCGCTGCACGGTCGAGTGCCCGTTTGGCGCCATCGACGAAGATGAGCAGCGGTTCCCGGTGTTTAACGAAGGCCGCTGCCGCCGCTGCGGCACCTGCATGGGCGCCTGCCCGGTGCGCGTGATCTCGTTCGAGAATTATTCGGTTGAAACCGTGGCCACCCAGATCAAGGCGGTGGACATGCCTGACCAGTTCGACGAGAAGCCACGCATTCTGGTGCTGGCCTGCGAGAACGATGCCTATCCGGCGCTCGACATGGCCGCGATGAACCGGATCCAGTACTCGGCATTCACCCGCGTGATCCCGGTGCGTTGCCTGGGTTCGGTCAATACCAACTGGGTGGTCGAGTCGCTCAACGCCGGCTATGACGGTGTGATGCTCATGGGTTGTCAGAAGGGCGACAATTACCAGTGTCACTTCGTGAAGGGTTCGGAGCTGGCGCACGTACGCATGAGCAAGATCGACGATACGCTGAAAGGCCTGTCGCTCGAAGTCGAGCGCGTGCAAACCTACGAGGTGGCGATCACCGATATTGAACGCGCCCCCAAGCTTATTAACGAAATGGCCGAGACGATCAACAAGATCGGCTTGAGCCCGCTCAAGTTCTAGGAGCTAGCCTCATGACGACGCAAGCTGTGGAAAAGTACCACAACGACTTCCTCAAGGAAGTCGAGAAGAACGTGGAAATGGGTCACATGGTGAAGATGTGCATGCAGTGCGGCGTCTGCTCCGGTTCGTGCCCGCTCGGGCCGGCCTGGGAACACCCGCCACAGGAAATCTTCATGATGATCCGCGCCGGCAAGCGCGATGAGGTGCTGACGAGCGATTCCATGTGGATGTGCACCAGCTGCTACAACTGCATCGTGCGCTGCCCGCGCGAACTGCCGATCACCCACATCATGCACGGCCTGGCCAACTACGCACACCGCCTCGGGATTGCCCCCAAGCAAAACCCGACCCGGCGGTTCGCGCAAATGTTCTGGAAGAACATTACCAGCACCGGTCGCGTCAACGAGCTCAAGCTGTCGGTCGGCCTGTACTTCATGGACGGCATTGCCTCCGGCATCAAGAAGGGCCTGGAAATGCTGCCGGTCGGTCTCGGACTCATGAAGACCAAACGCCTCGATCCGATGGGCATGGTGAGTGGCCATGGCTGCAAGGGCAGGGCCGACATCCAGAAGATGATCAAGAAGGCCACTGAAATCGAAGATAAGCGTAAAGGCTACGCTGCTTAAGGAACACTGACATGGCGAAGAAAGAATATTCCTTCTATCCGGGTTGCTCCTCCGAGCGCAAGGCGTCGGCGTCCAACTACATGGTCTCGATCGAGTCCATGTGCAAGACGCTGGACATCAAGCTCAACGAAATCCCTGACTGGAACTGCTGCGCAGCCTCGATCGGCTATGCACAGGGCGGCGAACTGCCGCGCCACACCATGAACGCGCGCAACATCGCGTTGTCGGAGAAGAACGTCGGCAACCAGGACATCGTCGCCACCTGTGCCGCCTGCTGGCTGGGCGCCAAGGAGTCGCAGGAGCGTATCAACCACGACAAGACCCTGTTTGGTGACATCAACAACATTCTCGGCGAGATCGGTCTCAAATACGAAGGCAAGCAGAACATCCGCCACATGGTGGAAGTGCTGATCGAGGACTTCGGCTACGACGAACTGAAGAAGCCGGTCAAGAAGCCGCTCGAAGGCATCAAGATCGCCGGTTACGTCGGCTGCCAGACCAACCGTCCGTTCGGTGTGCATGGCGAGTCGTTCGAGAATCCGAAATATCTCGACAAGCTGACCGAGACCATGGGGGCCGAAGCGGTCGAGAAGTACGACCAGAAAGTCACCTGCTGCGGCGGTGCGCTGGCGTTCTCCGAGCCGGAGAAGGCCTATGTGCAGATCAACAAGATTATCGAGAGCGCCTACGACTTCGGTGCCGAGATGATCGTCACCCCGTGCCCGGTTTGCCAGATGAACGTCGAGGTCTACCAGGACATGATCAACAAGAAGTTCAACAAGAAGTACAAGATCCCGGTCGTATACTACTCGCAGCTCATGGCCGTCGCCTATGGCGCCAGCGCCAAGGAAGCCGGGCTCGATGGCAATGTGGTGCGCGCCACCCGGCTGGAAGAGATAGCGGCGAAGTAACGCTTCCTGTAGTGATTCATAAAAAAGCCCCGCAGAGCGGGGCTTTTTTATGAAATTGCATAACCGGCAGGTTGCTGCGTTTTAATGATTCTGAAGGGTGTTTGCTTTAATTCGCAGGCGCGCCGGATTGGCGGGAATTGAGTGCATAGACTATCTTTCTGAAACGATAAGCCTACTGAGGGGGCGTCTTGGAAAATAAAAGAACACAGCATGTTGTAGACCGTGCCTTTCAGGTTCGGGTGGCAACAAGTCTGACAGCTATCGCCGTGCTTGTTCCGGTTGTGTTATTAATCGGAGGTTACCTGGTCTGGACGTTCGCCGTGATCAACAACCCGCGCATTGCCGATATGCCATTCGGCTGGCAGCTGGTCGGCAATTTGCTGAAAGACCAATGGTGGCTGGCCTTGCTGTTTGTCGCCGCTTTTCTGGCGTTCTCGTTCGCGCTTGTCTTCTACTACACTCACCGTATCGCCGGCCCGATCTACCGGTTTCGCTGGCTGTTCGATGAACTGGCCGAGGGCCGGATTCAGACCCGGGTGCAGCTGCGCGAGGGTGACTGTTTCGAGAACCTGGCGTCGGGTATTTTGCGTGCCAACTCCGCACTCGCCAGTTCAATTAATCAGATGAAGACAGCCGCCGCCGCGGCTTCACACGAACTCGCGGCAGTGGAGAATCGTGCTCTGGCTGAACACATTGCAGCGATCAATCGCGCGCTGGATCGGTTTAGCGTGGTATTGCCAGCCAAGGCAGCTGAAGCGGATGCGGATAACACGGCCTGAGCAGGCCGCATGCGGTTGTCACTCGCAAACAACAAAGCCCGGCCATGCCGGGCTTTGTTGTTTGCAGGACACCTTCTCTGGCCCTAACGTGGTCGGCTTCGGCGGCTGTCGAGCCAGTCGAGCAGCGGTTGCCAGGCGGCGCGGTCGAGCGCGGCATAACCCTCACTCCACTCGAAGATGCTCAGGCCCTGCTGATCGGCGAGCGCGTAGTATGGCGATTCGGGTATGGTTGCCACGAATGGAATGCGCAATTGATCGAGGAACCGCTCCAGCGGTCGGAAGAGCCGCATGTTGAGCGTGTCGTAGCCGATCTTGGCCAGCATCCCGTCACGCGCGCCAATCGCCGGCACGCGATTGGCCACTGTGGCGAGCCGGGTCTGTTTGCGTTCAACTTTTCCGACCAGCAGCAGATCCTGGATAAACCGTGCGGTGGCCCGGATGTCCGTGGCCGACGGCAACACCGGGATCAGGATGGTTTCGGCACGCCGCACGACGGCGGTGAGTGCAGGCCCGTGGATGGCCGCCGGGGCATCGACGATCAGCACCTCGGTCTGGCGCGGCGGACGAACCGGTCCGTTCACGGCATCAATGCCATGGATCGACGGGCGCTGGGCCGGTCGCGCCTTGATCCAATCCAGGCTCGAGGCCTGCGGGTCAAAGTCGGCAAGTGCTACCGAGAAACCCTGTGTGGCGTAATAGGCGGCGAGGTTGGTTGCGAGCAGACTCTTGCCGCAGCCGCCTTTGCTGTTCAGAACCAGAATCGTTCGCACGGTTTTCCCCATGTTCAAACACAATGATCAAGAGATTGTACCTGTCTATGACAGTACGATGCGAAAGCGGAAGGATCATCTGGAAATCAACGACTTGCCGTATAGCAGCGAACGGGTTTTTTGATGCCTGCCAGACATTCTCTTGACGCCCGTCAAGGTCATATGGTCGGAGTGCGCGCAACCTGTGACGCGAAGTTCACCGACTAGGAGACCACCATGGCTTATCACGTCAGGCAGTGGTTTTTGTTATTCCCAATTCTCATGACAGGGGCCGGCGGAATATCAGCGGCCGACATCAGCCCGGCTACAGCGGCCAACATGGCGCGGAATTGCTTTGGATGTCACGGACCGGATGGCCGAAGTCCTGGCGCGATCCCGGCACTGAACGGCAAGAGCGCTGAGTTTATCGCGCAGTCGTTCAAGGATTTCAGATCCGGCGAACGCCCATCCACGGTCATGGGCCGGCACGCCAAGGGATATTCCGATGCCGAGGTCAATGCCCTGGCAAAATACATTAGCAGTTTGAAATAGGGGGTTGCCATGAGCAAGCTTACCCGTAGAGACTTTCTCAAGCTGGCAGCCGTAGCCGGCGCAGCTTCGGCGCTGGGTCCGGTGGGTGCTCTCGCTGCAGCAGCGAAAGGCGGCAAACAGGTCGTGGTTGTGGGGGGCGGCTTCGGCGGCGCCACCTGTGCGCGCCACATTCGCCGCGCCGATCCCGGGATCGCGGTCACCCTGATCGAACCGAGCAAGCAATTTATTACCTGCCCCTTCAGCAACACTGTGCTCGGCGGTCTGCACAAGATGGCTGACATCACTCGCAACTATGACACCTTGCGAAACAAATTTGGCGTGAACGTGGTGCATGATGTGGTCACCACGATTGATCCCGCCAAGTCCATGATCAGTCTCAAGGGCGGCCAGTCACTCAAGTACGATCGGTTGGTGGTCGCGCCCGGCATTGATTTCAAATGGGAGGCGATTGCCGGATACAGTGAAAAGGCCAGCCTGGTCATGCCGCACTCGTGGAAAGCCGGCCCGCAAACCGTGTTGCTGCGCCAGCAGCTGGAGTCGATGAAGAACGGTGGCGTAGTGGTAGTGGCTCCTCCACCGAATCCATTCCGCTGTCCGCCCGGACCGTACGAGCGCGCCAGTATGATTGCGCACTATCTCAAGCAGCATAAGCCCAAGTCCAAGATCCTGATCCTGGATGCCAAGGACAAATTCTCGAAACAGGGATTGTTCCAGGCCGGCTGGGAAAAGCTCTATCCGGGCATGATCGAATGGGTGGCGGGCAGCAAGGGGGGCACGGTCGTGTCGGTCGATACCCGTCGGATGACGGTACAGGCCGCCGACAAGCACAAGGCCGCCGTCGCCAACATTATTCCACCACAGAAGGCCGGAGCGATTGCCGCCTCGGCCGGACTCACCGATGCCAGTGGTTGGTGTCCGGTGGATCCGAAGACCTTTGAATCGACCATTCACCCGGGGATCCATGTGATCGGTGACGCCAGCATTGCCGGGGCACTGCCAAAGTCGGGCTACGCTGCCTACAGCGAAGCACTCATGTGTGCGGCCTCAATTGTGGCGATCTTTAAGGGCGAGCATCCCGGCGATGCCTCATTCGTCAACACCTGTTACAGCCTGGTCGGGCCGAAGTATGGCATTTCAGTGGCCGGGGTGTACCGGATTACCGATAAAGGGATTAGTGAAATTGAAGGCGCTGGTGGTGTCAGCCCGAAGGAGGCTGACGAGGCATTCCGCGAGTCAGAGGCACGTTATGCACAGGGCTGGTATGACAGTCTGACGGCCGACGTCTGGGGTTAAGCGGCAAGTAATGATTGCCCAGATCACGGGGCAGTCCGTTTACGCGGACTGCCCTATTTTTTTGGCGGAGCGTGCCGGCGCTTGCCGCCTGATTGTTTCCCCGGAACCGGTTCGCGCGGTTCGTCTTCTTCCATGAGGATGCGGTGGGCCGGGCCTTCAAGATCGTCAAACTGGCCGGATTTCGATGCCCACAGGAAGCCGGCCACCATGGCCATCACCAGCAGGATGGCGATCGGGATGAGCAGGTAAATGATGTCCATGATCAGGTGGCAGGAGGCGTGGCGCGCAGTCTAACACGTGCCGTGTGTTCGCTGAGGCGCAGGGCATTGGCGACCACGATCAGGGAACTGGCCGACATGCCGAGCGCGGCCATCCACGGGGCGATCAGCCCGAAGGCGGCGAATGGCAGGGCGAGCAGGTTGTAAGCAACCGCCCATGCCATGTTCTGGCGGATGATCGCGAGGGTGCGGCGCGCCACGGTGATGCCTTCCTGCAGGTGCGACAACTGTTCGGAAAGGAGCAGCAGATCGGCATTGGCTGCCGCCAGCTGGGTGCCGCCGCCCATGGCGATCGAGACATGCGCACCGGCCAGCGCCGCGGCATCATTGATTCCATCGCCGATCATGGCCACGATGGCGCCGTCGCCGGCCAGCTGTTGAACGCGCGCCAACTTGTCCTGTGGCGTGAGCCCGGCCTCGATGTTTTCGATACCGACGGATGCGCCCACGCGTTTCGCGACACTATCGTGATCGCCGGTCAGCAGCAGCACATGCTTGCCTTGCTGGGCCAGTCCGGCAATCAGCTCACGAGCACCGGGACGCAGTTCATCGCCGATCACGAAGGCCGCCAGCAGTTCAGTATCGCGACCCAGCCAGACCACCGTCTGCCCGGCGGCCTGAAGCGCGATCACGAGATCGTCCGCCACGGGGATGCCGGCCTCCCGAACGAAACCGACAGTCCCGAGCACGCATGGGCGCGTGTCGATGGTGCCGCGCAGTCCGGCGCCCGGTGTGTTGATGATGTCGTGCGCTGCCGGTGTGTCCGGTGCCGCCGCGCGCAGGGCGCGGGCTATCGGGTGTTCGGAAGACTGCTCGAGGCCGGCGGCCAGCGCCAGGCATTGGCTGGCGGGAAGACTGGCGAACGTCTGTACCTCCAGCAACACCGGGCGACCATAGGTGAGGGTGCCGGTCTTGTCGAAGATGAAGGTATCGGCGCGCGCCAGGGTTTCGAGCGCGTGACCGCGGGTGGTGACAAGTCCGCGTTGCATCAGCCGGCCGGTGGCGGCGGTGATCGCGACGGGTGTGGCCAGTGCCAGCGCACACGGGCAGGTCACCACCAGCACCGCGACCGTGATCGGCAGCCAGCGCGCCGGATCGGTGAGTAGCCAGAACAAGGCGACACCCGCCGCCAGCAGCAGCACGCGCGCCACAAACCAGGCGGCGGCACGATCGGCACTGAGGGCAATGGCCGGCTTTTCGGTCTGGGCGCGGTCGAGCAGCCGCATGATTGAGGACAGCACTGTGTCTTCGCCGGTATGGTCGACGCGCATCACCAGCGGACTTTCCATATTGATGGTGCCGCCGACCAGAACCTCGCCGGCCGTCTTTGCGAGCGGCAGGCTCTCGCCAGTGATGAGCGATTCATCCACGCTGGACCGGCCTTCGAGCACAGTCCCGTCCGCGGGAACGGCCTCGCCTGGACGGACACGCACACGGTCGCCAGGCACGAGTTCCGTAACCGGTACGGTTTCATCCTGACCGTTTTGGATGCGTGTCGCTGTCATCGGCAGCATGTGCACCAGTGTTTCCGAGGCCTCGGCAGCACGTTTACGCCCGGCCATTTCAAAGACCCGTCCGGTGAGCAGGAAAAACACGAACATGACAACGGAGTCGTAGTACACCTCACCGCGGCCGGTGACGGTTGCCCAGACACTGCCCGTAAAGGCGATGGTGAGTCCCAATGACACCGGCACATCCATTCCGGCCTGTCGACGACGCAGGTCGCGCAGGGCGCTGCGGAAAAACGGCTGGGCAGAATAACCCAGCACTGGCAGTGTGAGGGCCAGACTCAGCCAGTCAAACAAGGTGCGGAATTCCTCCTCGATGCCGGTAAAGGCGCCGGCATAGAGGGACACAGCGAGGATCATGACCTGCATGCCAAAGGCACCGGCCACCACCAGACGCCGCAACAGCCCACGCCGCTCGCGCTCGAGCACCTCCTGGGCACGGCTCGGATCGTAAGGGTGGGCCAGATAACCAATTTCACTGACTGCCTGAAGTATGCGACTGAGGGGGATGCGCGACTCGTCCCAGCGCACCCGTGCCCGATGGGTGCTGTAGTTAACGGCGACCTCCCGCACTCCAGGCAGGCTGGCCAGATGGCGTTCGTTCAGCCACACACAGGCCGCGCACACGATGCCTTCCAAAATAAGCGAGGCCTCGCGTTCCGTACCGCCCACCGGGCGCACGAACGATTTCTGCACCGACGGGTTGTCGTATGCTGCAGTCTGGCGCAGGAACTCCGGCACCGGATCATGTGCTGTCGGCGCATTCTCGGTCCGGTAGCGGTAATACTCGGACAGACCACCAGCGACGATGGCCTCGGCCACGGCCTGACAACCCCGACAACACATCGGTTGCGCGCGGCCCTCGATCTCGGCCGTAAGCGCCACGCCCGCGGGGATGTCCTGGCCGCAGTGAAAACAGCGTCCGGGGCTGTCGATAGGCGGAACAGGGTGGGGTGAATTCATGCAGCGGATCGGGTTCGGGGACAATGGACCGATATCGAAGATCGGGAGCATATGCCGATGGACTGTTGGGTGCACACCCCGCAGGTGCAAGTGACTGTCCAGACAGGCATCTTGGTGGTCATCAATATCCGCGCATGATGCTCGGGTTTCTCAAGTGTCATAGTAGCGGTGATGTATTCAAATTGACGCTCAGCAGTTTTTGCAGGACACTTCCCCGGGAAAATGCGGCCCAGCCGTTGGGTCAGCCTGTCAATTTTATCGCAGCGAGGAGTGCGTCATGGTTTTGAATCATGTCTGGGGACTGCTCTTTCATCCGGCCGAGGAATGGAAAGATATCCGCAAGGAGCGTTGCACCATCGGCAAGTGTTTCTGTTCTCACGTCCTCATTCTCTCGGCCATTCCGGCTGTGGCCGGGTACATCGGAACCACCCAGGTCGGCTGGAGTTATGGTGCGGGCGAGGTGCACAAGCTTACCGCACAAAGCGCCATGCAGATCGCCATTCTTACCTATCTGGTGATGCTGGTGGCGGTGTTTTCGCTCGGCAAGGCCATCCACTGGATGGGGCAGACCTACGGTTCTAAACAGACGTTGCCGGCTTCCATCGCGCTCGCGGCCTATACTGCGACCCCGTTGTGGCTCGTGGGGTTTTTCTTTCTGTACCCGGTGCTGTGGATCAACATGCTGATCGGACTGCCGGCACTGGCCTACACGGTTTATCTGCTCTATACCGGCGTGCCGGTCATGATGGGGGTCACCAAAGAGCGTGGCTTCCTGTTTGCCAGTGCCGTGCTGGCCGTGGGCCTGGTGATGCTGGTCGCGGTACTGGCGGCCACAGCGCTGCTCTGGGGCATGGGAGTTGGTCCGGAGCTGTCGACCATCTGATTTACATGAAGCCGATGCTTCATCACCGTCAGCCGTAATGACTGATTATAAGAGTCGGTTATTGCGGCTTAGTTTTTTGACAGGCATCACGGATTGCAGCCGGTAAGATCATTTATCTTTCTTCGATTTTACGGGTTTGATGAATGCATGAATCTGAACTGGCTGAGAGGTTCATTCGTATATTATAATTTTCTAATTCGTTTTGACGTCCGCAACGCTGTTTAGCCAACCTGGGGAGAGCCTTCAATATGGCCGCTCAAGAAGCCACCTACAACTACAAGGTCATTCGACAATTTTCGATCATGACAATCATTTGGGGCATCGTCGGCATGCTCGTCGGCGTATTTATTGCGGCCCAGCTGGCCTGGCCGGTGCTCAATTTTGATATTCCCTGGCTGACCTTCAGCCGCCTGCGGCCCTTGCACACCAACGCCGTGATCTTCGCCTTCGGCGGCTCGGCGCTGTTTGCCACCTCCTATTACATCGTACAGCGCACCTCGCAGGCGCGGCTGTTCAGCGACACGCTCGCGGCTTTCACCTTCTGGGGCTGGCAACTGGTCATTGTGCTGGCGGCNNTCTACGTGGCCAACTGGTTCTTCGCAGCGTTTATTATCACCGTCGCTGTCTTGCACATTGGCAATAGCATGGTGCTGCCGGTCAGCCTCACCAAGTCGTACTCAGTGTACTCCGGGGTTCAGGATGCGATGGTGCAGTGGTGG
>DKBE01000046.1 GCA_002451085.1 Proteobacteria bacterium UBA6908
TCCAGGGCATGCGCGTCACCGACCGCGAAACCATGGACGTGGTCGAGATGGTGCTCGGCGGACTGGTGAACAAGGAAATCGTCAGTCTCATCAACCAGCACGGCGGCAAGGCCGTAGGGTTGACCGGCAAGGATGGGAGCTTCATCCGCGCGAAGAAGATGCTGCTCACACCCGAGGGCGGGAGCAGCGCCACCACCAACCGGATCGACATCGGTCAGGTTGGCGAAGTCGAATCGATCGATCCGAAGCTTGTGGCCTTTCTCGACACCGGGGATTTCATTCCGGTGATTGCCCCGATCGGGGTTGGCGAGACCGGCGAGGCCTACAATATCAATGCCGACGTTGTGGCCGGCAAGCTGGCCATCACGCTGCGGGCGGAAAAACTGGTGCTGCTGACCAACACCACTGGCGTGCTCGACAAGGCCGGCGCCCTGCTGACCGGACTCACGGTCGACAAGGTCAAGGCGCTGATCGCCAACGGCACCATCAGCGGCGGCATGCTGCCGAAAGTGAACTACGCGCTGGATGCCGTGCTGAGCGGCGTGCGCACGGCGCATATCATCGACGGCCGGGTGGCGCACGCCGTATTGCTGGAAGTTTTTACCGATCAGGGTGTCGGGACGCTGATCAAAGCCTGAGCGGCAGTGGCCGCCAGGCGGCGCGACGGACGCGAAGGAGGGAACATGTCGAGACCCCGCAGTGGCGAGCGGCGTGAGGAAATCCTGCAGGTGCTGGCGCGCATGCTGCAAGAGCAGCCCGGCGAGCACATCACCACCGCCCAGCTGGCCCATGCCGTTGGCGTTTCCGAAGCCGCGCTCTACCGGCACTTTCCCAGCAAGGCCAAGATGTTCGAGTCGCTCATCGAATTCATCGAAGAGAGCGTGTTCACGCGCATCAATCGCATTCTCACCGAGGCCGTCGGCACCGAGGACCGTCTGCAGCAGATCCTGTCGCTGGTACTCGGCTTCGCCGACAAGAACCCGGGCATGGCGCGGCTGCTGCAGGGCGGGGTGCTGACCGGCGAAACCGGGCGGCTGCGCGAGCGCATCGCGCAATTCTATGATCGCATCGAAACTCAGCTGCGCCAGGTGCTGCGCGAAGGCGAGGCCGCCGGCACGGCCAGCCTCGCGGTGAACGACACGGCGCGGCTGCTGCTCACCGTGCTCGAAGGACGCATCGCGAACTTTATCCGCAGCGATTTCCGGCGCTCACCGGTCGAGGGCTGGGAGGAGCAATGGACGTTGTTGCGCTCCGGGATCGCGCGACGCTGAGAACGCCGCACAGGCCGATATTTTCTGGACTATCCTATTGGTCGCGGCAGACGGTGCAATTCGGATCCTTGCGCAATCCGATGGTACGGAACTCCATGGTCAGGGCATCGACCAGCAATAGCCGGCCAGTGAGTGTCTCGCCGAGATTCAGCAGCACCTTGAGGGTTTCTGTGGCCTGCAGCGTGCCGACCAACCCAGCGACCGGCGCCAGCACGCCGAACTGCGAGCACAGGTCGCCGTTGTCTTCGCCCGACTCGCGGTACAGGCAGGCGTAGCAGGGATTCGCCGGCTGGTCGGGCCGGAACACGCCGACCTGGCCTTCGTAACGCACCACGGCACCGGAGACCAGCGGCGTGCGGGTTTCGACGCAGGCGCGGTTGACCTCAAAGCGGGTGGTGAAATTGTCGCTGCAATCGATCACGACATCGGCACCGCGCACCGTTTCCAGCAGTTCGGCTGTCTCCAGTCGTCGGGCCACCGTGCTGACGCGTACTTCCGGATTCAGATGCGCGATCGCCTGCCGGGCCGATTCGACCTTCAATTGCCCGAGTGACTCGGTGGCGTGAATCGGCTGGCGCTGAAGATTGGTGAGCTCGACGCGGTCGTCATCGATCAGGGTGAGATGGCCGACGCCGCTGGCGGCGAGATAGGTCGCCACCGGCGAGCCCAGTCCACCGACACCGATCACCAGCACGTGGGCCGCCAGCAATTTCTGCTGGCCCTCGATGCCGATCTGCGGCAGGAGGATCTGGCGGCTGTAGCGGAGCAGCTGGGTGTCGTCCATAGGTGGATTCTAGAACGACTTCCGGGTTACAGGCAGGAATAAAAAACGCGGCCCGTGGGCCGCGTTTTATTTTAGAACTGACGGATGTCGATCAGAACTTGAAGGTCAGGCCCAGTCGCACCGTGGGCACGAATGTCCAGGCATCGTCCTTGATGTTCTGTGTTTCTGTAGCCAGGTCGGCGGCGGAGACCACCCCACCGGTCGTGGAGAGCTTCACATTAGGCTCGCCGCGGTAATAGGCACCGACATCCAGGCTGAAATCGAGATTCTTGTTAGATCCATGCAGAAAATCCCAGCCGACTCCGAAATAGGGAGCGCCGCTGTGCCAGCTGACCTTACCATTCATTGTTCCAATCTGTGCCCCGGTATACGAACCGCCACCGATGTTATAGGAATTGCCGGCCACTGGAACGAACTGCAGGTCGTTGATGTCGTTGAAATAGGCAGCGGCCAAACTGAATCGGAACTTGCCCTGCATCGGGCGCCAGTCGAGCGCAATTTCCGGAATGGCAACACTGCGTTCAATGTCATAATCGATATCGTCGTACTTGAATTTGACTTTCCAGAGCATGCCAGTGATGCCGAAGCGCAGGTCGAACGATGGTGACAACTGCTGCTTGGCCTGCACACCGAAGCCGTTATTGTCGATGTTCAGTCCGATGCCAAATTCGGCCCGGGCCGGGGCTGCGACCAATGCCAGCAAGACGACGGCTGATGCAACGACTAGTTCACGTAAGTTTTTCATGGTTACTCTCAATTATTGTGTTTGTTTCCTGAATACGCGCCACTCATGCGGAAGAGCGACGGTCAAATTATATCCTTACCTATTGAACAGTAGAAAACAAGCTGCTTCGAACGATGTCAAATGTCGTTTTGACGGCGGCGACCAGCGGTCAAGCGCGCGTTACCGGCAAGATCCAGATGTAGCGTAATCCTTTCGAATTCATAGTTTTGGAATAGGGCCGCCACCCCGGCGGCCTGATTGTATCCGTGCTCCAGGATCAACCATCCCTCAGGCCCGAGTCGCGTTGTCGCCGCGGACAGAATACAGCGAATGGCATCAAGACCATCGTGACCGGAGACCAGTGCGCGGTGAGGTTCGAAGCGTACATCGCCTGCGGTCAGGTGTGGGTCGTTCTCGGCCACATAGGGGGGGTTGCTGACCATCACATCAACCGCTTCTCCGGCAAGCGGGGCCANNGCATCGGTGGCAATGACCCGGCAACGTGGACGCTCGCTGGCGATCGCCAGCGCGACCGCGCCCGAACCCGTGCCAAGATCGGCAACCGTCCATGCCGCTTCAATCGGAATTCGTACCAACGCCTGTTCGACCAGCAGTTCGGTTTCCGGACGCGGGATCAACACATCCGGTGAAACGGCCAGTTCCAGCGACCAGAACTCCCGTCGGCCGGTGAGGTATGCCACGGGTTCACCGGTCAGGCGGCGTTCGAGCAGTTTTTCCAGCTGCCTTCGGTGCGGGTTGCTGAGTGGTCTATCGGCCTCAGTGATAAGCGCTGCGCGGTTCCGTCCGGTCACCTGCATGGCCAGTACTTCGGCATCGAGACGCGGAGTCGGGGACACCGGCCGCAGGGCCTCGGTGGCCTGGCGAAGAAACTGGTTCAGCGTTTGCGTCATGGACCGGACTTGTGACGGGATCTGCCCGTGGAGTCTCAGTGATCGGCCAGGGCCGCGAGCAACCCGGCTTGCTCTTCGGCGATCAGCGGGCCGATCAGATCATCGAGTTCACCGTCCATGATGCGCTCGATCTTGTACAACGTCAGGTTGATACGGTGATCGGTGACCCGGCCCTGCGGAAAATTGTAGGTGCGGATGCGGTCGGAACGATCGCCGCTGCCAACCTGGCTCTTGCGCGCGGCGGCCTCCGCTTCGCGCTGCTTGCGCTGTTCACCTTCGAGGATGCGCGCCGCCAGCAGGCTCATGGCGCGCGCCCGGTTCTTGTGCTGCGAGCGTTCATCCTGGCATTCCACGACGATGCCGCTCGGGAGGTGGGTGATGCGAATGGCCGAGTCGGTCTTGTTCACATGCTGGCCGCCGGCGCCGCTGGCACGGAACGTGTCGACCTTGAGGTCGGCCGGATTGAGCTCAATGGCATCGATCTCCTCGGCCTCCGGCAGGATAGCCACGGTGCAGGCCGAAGTATGGATGCGCCCCTGTGCCTCGGTGGCCGGCACGCGTTGCACGCGGTGCCCGCCGGATTCGAACTTGAGTCGCGCGTACACGCCATTGCCGGCGATGCGCGCGATGATTTCCTTGTAGCCACCATGTTCGCCATGGCTGGCGCTGATGGTTTCGACATTCCAGCCGCGTTTGGTCGCATAGGCACCGTACATGCGGAACAGATCGCCGGCGAATATTGCCGCTTCGTCACCACCGGCACCGGCGCGGATTTCGAGGAAGATGTTGCGCGTGTCATTCGGATCCCGGGGCAGCAACAGCTGCTGCAACTGGAGTTCGAGCTCGGCGAGCTCTGTACTCAGGCGTTTGACCTCGTCCTCGGCCATGCCGCGCATTTCGCGATCGGATTCTCCGAGCATGGTTTCGGCGGCATCCAATTCGCGGCGCACATCGCGGTAGTCGCGGTAGCGAGCCACCACCGGTTGCAGCTCGGCGTATTCCCGGGACAGCGCGCGAAACCGATCCTGCTCGCCGATCACCTGTGGGTCGGCCAGCAGTGCGCTGATTTCCTCAAGACGCAAATCGAGATTTTCCAGTCGCGACTGGATTGTGGGCTTCATGCGGGCCTGCTAAAGGTCGTCGCCGAGATCGAATAGCCGGCGTGCGGCCTCGAGCAGTTCGGCATCGCCGTCGTGGCCGGCTTTCTTCAGGGCATCGCTGGGCGCGTGGGTGAACTTGTTGGCGATGCCGCGCGCCAGCTGGGCCAGCACCAGCTGCGGATCGTCGCCGCGCGCCAGTTTTCGCTGGGCGCGTTTCAGTTCGGCCTCGCACACCGCCGTGGTGGTGTCGCGCAGGGCACGGATGGTCGGCACCGAATCAAGCGAACTCACCCAGTGCATGAAGTCCACGACCTGGATATTGATGATCTTTTCCGCCTCGCGGGCGGCATCCAGGCGTGATTGCATGTTTTCCTGAATGGCATCCTGCAGGTCGTCCACCGTATACAGGTAAACGTCGCTCAGTGTCCCGACTTCCGATTCAATATCGCGCGGGACGGCGAGATCGACCATGAACATCGGCCGGTGCTTGCGTTGCCGGAGCGCACTCTCGACGGCGCCCTTGCCGAGAATCGGCAACTGGCTGGCGGTTGAGGTGATGACGATGTCGGCCTCGGCCAGACGCTCGGGCATTTCGGCCAGCGAGATCGCTTCGCCGCCGATCTCGCGTGCCAGCAGATCGGCGCGTTCGACGGTGCGGTTGGCCACCACGATGCGCGCGACCCCTTGCTCACGCAGGTGGCGGGCGACCAGGTCGATGGTTTCCCCGGCACCGATGAGCAGTACTTTCTTGGCGGCCAGGTCCTGAAAGATCTTGCGGGCCAGGCTCACGGCCGCATATGCCACCGATACCGCGCTCGCACCGATGGCGGTATCGGTGCGCACCTGCTTGGCCACCGAGAAGGTCTGCTGGAACAGGCGGTTCAGAATCTTGCCGGTGGCACCGGCCTTGTGTGCCGCGGTGAACGCCGTTTTCATCTGCCCGAGAATTTGCGGCTCTCCAAGCACCAGGGAATCGAGACCGGCAGCCACCCGGAACGCGTGCTTGACCGCATCCTGATCCGGGTGCAGGTAAAGGTGGGGTTGCAGCTCGTTGGCGGGCAGTTGGTGAAAGTCACAGAACCACTTTACAGTCTGGCGCCCGTCGGTTTCGTCGAGCCGGCAATAGATTTCGGTGCGGTTGCAGGTCGACAGGATGGCCGCTTCGTTGGCGCCTCCATGGGTCGTAATGTCGCTGAGCGCCGACTGCAGCTGCTCCGGGGCAAAGGCTGCCCGTTCGCGGATCGCGACCGGGGCAGTTCTGTGATTAATACCAAAGGCGATGAGGTGCATTCAATGAGCGTCGATGACGCGACCGGCTGACCGGCGGGATAACCATCCTGACACGAGGCTGCTTCAATTATAAGTCCTGCCGCCGTCCGCCCAAAACCGCATTATCCGCGTTGCCCCGGGAGGCCGGACCCGGTGTACTATACTGAAAATCCGGTGTCCTGCCGGAACATTATTGGGAAAACCGGTGTCTGTAACTGTTGAAAATCCCTGCCGTTCGCAGGTTGGAGAAGTAATGAGGAAAGCGATACTGCCGGGAGTGCTCATTCTGTTGCTGTCCGCATGCCAGAGTGCGCCAGTTCATCATGTGGCCGCGGCCCAGGCCAATTCGGCGACAGTTGACGAAACCCTGCCCAAACAGCCCCTCAGCGCTGAAATTCTGTACTACCTGCTGCTGGGTGAAATTGCCGGTCATCGTGGCGAGCTGGATGTCTCGGTCAATGCCTTGACGCGCACCGCCATGAAAACCCGTGACCCCCGGCTGGCTGAACGCGCCACGCTGGCGGCACTGTATGCTCGCCGCTCCCACGAAGCCGTAACGTCCGCTGTCTTGTGGGTGGAATTGCGCCCCGACAGCAGCGAAGCCCATGAAGCCCTGGCGGCTGCGTACATGGAGACGGGCGGCACCGAGAGCGCCCTGAGTCACTTCAAGAAGGTGCTGGAGCTGGCCGGCGATCAGGGTATGCCGCAGGCTTACCTGCGCATTGCCGCGACGCTCGGGCGTCAGTCCAATCGCAGCGGGGCGCTGGAGGTGATGCGGGCGCTGGTGAGCCTGAATAACGACAAGGCCATTGCGCACTATGCCCTGGCGCACCTGTCGGTGCGCGTGTCTGACCTTGACTCCGCGATCCAGGCGATCGACCGGGCCCTGGTGCTCAATCCGGACTGGGAAGACGCGGCTCTGTTCAAGGGGCGTGTATTGGTATCACTCAAGGACATGCCGCGCGTGATGCGCTTCCATGAGCAGTACCTGGACCAGCACCCCCGCGCCAGCAGCGTGCGGTTGTCGTATGCGCGCCTGCTGGTCGATCAAAAGCAATGGGACAAGGCGCGTGTGCAGTTCAAGCGTGTCGTGGCCGACTCCCCCAAGGATGCGGAAGCCACCTTCACCGTGGCATTGCTGGCCCTGCAGGGGAACAACACGGACGAAGCCGAAAAGTATCTCAAGCGGACGCTCGAGTTGCAGCCGGAAAATGATCAGGCGCGCCTCTATCTCGGTCAAGTCGCCGAGCAGCGCAAGCATTATGACGAGGCCATTCGCTGGTACAGCGAAGTGGAATCCCCGGACCAGGCGTTCGAGGCCCAAACACGTCTCGGCGTGGTGCTGTCCCATCAGGGCAAGCTGGATGAGGCCCGTCAGCACCTGCACAGCCTGAATCCGAAAGCCGAGGCCCAGCGGGTACAGCTGGCACTGGCCGAAGAACAGATTCTGCGCGAGGCCAAGCAGTATGCCGAGGCCTTCGAGGTGCTGACGCGGGTGCTGGGTGAGCTCCCGGACAATACCGATCTGTTGTATGCGCGCGCACTGGTGGCGGAGAAACTCAATCGCATTGATGTCGCCGAAGCCGATCTGCGTCGCGTCCTCAAGAAGGAGCCGACGAATTCACACGCCCTGAATGCTTTGGGCTATACCCTGGCCGATCGCACCACGCGTTACACGGAGGCCTTGAAGTTCATCGAACAGGCCCTGGCCGTCAAGCCGGACGATCCGTTCATTCTCGATAGCATGGGCTGGGTCCAGTACCGTCTCGGCAACTATAAGGAAGCCGTGAAGTATCTGCGCAGCGCCTTTGAGAAACGTGCCGATGCCGAGATCGCCGCACACCTCGGTGAGGTGTTGTGGGTAATGGGCGATCGCGCTGCGGCCGAAACGGTCTGGAAGGGCGCCCTGAAACAGACGCCGGACAACGAGGCCCTGCTGGGCGTTATCAACAAGTTCCGGGGAAAGTGAGTTCCTCGGCGAAGCCGCAATTTCCGCAAGGTCTGATTCGCCGGAGGCGAGCCTGAAGCGCCTGCGGAATCTTTTCATACCCGTCATCCTGAGTCTGGCGTCCGGCTGCGCCGTGCCCGTGCCGCGCCCGGCCGATGCCCAGCTCGAGATGCGCTGGATACAGCATGCTTCTGCACTGCGCCCGGTTTCGCACTGGGATCTGCGTGGCCGGCTCGCCGTGCGCACCGATTCGCGCGGTGGCCAGGCGTCGTTGGCCTGGCGTCGCGAGGCGAATCGCCACTCGATTCAGCTCAATGGACCCTTCGGCAGCGGGGCGGTGCGGGTCACGCAGGATTCGCAGGGCGCGCGCCTGCAGGATGCCGAAAACCGCGTGTTCGAGGCGGCCAATGCCGAACAGCTGGTGGCGCTGTACACCGGCTGGAATCTGCCGATCGCCAATCTCGACTGGTGGTTACGCGGCCTGCCGGTTCCCGAGCAACCGCTGTCACGCGAGCTGGATGACGCCGGACGTCTCCGGCTGCTGCACCAGCAGGGCTGGACCGTGCAGTATCAGGAGTACAAGCGTGTCGAGGAATTTGATTTGCCGAGTCGCCTGACCCTCACCCGCCCAGCGGAAGGTGTATTGCCTGGCATGGAGGCACGATTCGTGATTGAGCGCTGGGGGCAGGTAAAATAGCCGGATGACCGAATCCTGGCCGGCTCCCGCAAAACTCAATCGTTTCCTGCACGTAACCGGCCGCCGGCCGGACGGATATCATTCCCTTCAGACCGTCTTCCAGTTTCTGGGCATGCACGACCTCCTGCGGTTCGACATCACCGCAGATGGCCGGATTGCTCGTGCACAGCCTTTGGCCGGTGTCCCGGACGAACGTGACCTTTCGGTCCGTGCGGCTCGCCTGCTGCAGCAGGCTGCAGGCGGCACCACGCAAGGGGCGATCATCCATCTCGACAAGCATTTGCCCCTGGGTGGTGGGTTGGGCGGCGGCAGTTCGGACGCCGCCACAACGCTGTTGGTCCTCAACCGCATGTGGGGTCTGGAGCTTGATCTCGACCGGCTGGCTGAGCTTGGGTTGCAGCTTGGCGCCGATGTCCCGGTATTTGTCCGCGGCCATGCGGCCTGGGGCGAGGGGGTTGGAGAGTTGCTGACCCCGGTAGAACTGCCGGAGGACTGGATGGTGGTGCTGGTGCCGCCCGTATCAGTATCGACGGCTGAAGTCTTTGCGCAATTTGACCAGGAAGATCATTTGACACCCGCCAGCCCCCCCATCAGAATACGCGGTTTTCACGCGGGTCAGGGGCGCAATGATCTTGAGCCGGTGGTCCGGCGACTGTATCCGGAAGTGGATAAGGCGCTGACGTGGCTCGGAAAATTCGGTGATGCCCGCATGACCGGTTCTGGAGCCTGCCTGTTCCTGCCGGTCGAGAGTGAAGCGCGCGGGCGCGCCGTGCTGGCCGAGTGTCCGCCGCCGCTGGCGAGTGGTTTTGTGGCGCGGGCGATGAACCGGCATCCGGTGCACCAGCGCCTATACGGGAATTGAAAATTGGGGCGTCGCCAAGCGGTA
>DKBE01000079.1 GCA_002451085.1 Proteobacteria bacterium UBA6908
GTTGGTGTCGGAACCGACCTCGCGATGCGTGATCAGACAGTTCTTGTTCTTGTGAACATATTCGACCGGGTCCTCGATGGTGATGATGTGGCCGTGGCTGTTCTCGTTGCGATAGTCGATCATCGCCGCCAGCGAGGTGGATTTACCGGAGCCGGTACCGCCAACCAGGATCACCAATCCGCGCTTGGTAAGCGACACGTCCTTTAACACCGGCGGCAGGCGCAGATCCTCGAATTTCGGAATCTGGGTGGTGATGGTGCGCAGCACCATGCCGACGTGGCCCTGCTGCATGAAGATATTCACGCGGAAGCGGCCGATGCCCTCGGGACTGATGGCGAAGTTGCACTCCTTTTCCACCTCGAACTCGGCACGCTGCTTCTCGTTCATCATCGCATAGGCCAGCGCCCGGGTATGCACCGGCCCGAGCTTTTGCGGCGCAACCGCGGTCATCTTGCCATCGATCTTCATCGACGGCGGGAAGTCATTGGACAAGAACAGGTCCGAGGCCTTCTTGGTCAACATCATCTTGAGGAGGTTCTGCAGATAGCCCTGGGCCTGCTCCGGAGTCATGGATCACCTGAATCAATAAGTTGCTGTCATTTTTCATGCCGCAAACAGCGCCCGCCGCACTGAGTGCGGTGCCGTGGTCACTGCTCGATTGTTACTGCTGACGTTAATTCCCGGTGTTACGTCACGCCCTGATGTCGGCGCGCGATCCATGCGGTCTTTGGGAAGTATAGACAATGATTCACGGATCTGAGGGGAATGACGCCCTACGTGAACCGCGGGCAAACCGCTATTTTTTCAGGGAAACCTCGGTAAACTGGCGTTGATAGGCCCATTAGCCCCAACCGGCTTGCTTCGCACCCGGGGCAGCGCTTAGGCTTGCCGTGCTCCGCCACGACGGGGCCAGCACATATTTAAAGAATGACCATCGCGGAGGAGCCGTGACCGATACCAATATTGAAGCCGCCCGCCACAACATGGTGGTGAGCCAGATCCGCACCTGGGACGTGTTCGACGACCGAATCCTGGAACTGCTGAGCCGCGCTCCGCGCCAGAACTTTGCGCCGGCCGCGCTTCGCAACCTGGCATTCGCCGATATGCAATTGCCGCTCGGTGACGGCGAGGTGATGATGGCACCACTGGTCGAAGCGCGTTTCCTGCAGGAACTGGCGATCAAGCCCACCGACACGGTTCTGGAAATCGGCACGGGCAGCGGCTACGTGACCTGGCTACTGTCACAACTTGCCGCCCGAGTGCATAGCGTGGAAATCCGCAGCGAGTTTACCCAGCGCGCCTCCGAAAAACTGGCTGCGCATAGCGCGACCAACGTGGAACTGGAAATTGGCGATGGCGCGCGTGGCTGGCCGAAGTCGGGCCCGTACGACGCCATCTTTGTCACCGGCTCGCTGCCGGTGCTGCCGGATGACTTCAAAAAGCAGCTCAAGGTCGGCGGACGACTGGCCGTGATCGTCGGTGATGCCCCGGTAATGGAAGCGCGCCTGATCACGCGCCTGACCGAACAGGGTTATGACAGCCGGTCGCTGTTTGAAACCGTGATCCCGCCGCTGCGCAACGCTCCGGCCCCGGACCGTTTCGTGTTCTGATGAAACAGCTGTCGGTGCGCGAGCTTAACGAACGGCTCGCCGCCGGCGGCGAAGTGCCGGTTATCCTCGACGTGCGTGAGGGCTGGGAACTCAAGATCTGCTCCCTGCCCAACATACTCCATATTCCCATGGGCCAGATCCCGACTCGCCTCGAGGAGCTCGACCCGGCGCGCGAAACCGTGGTGGTTTGCCATCACGGCGTACGCAGCCTGCGCGTGGCCCATTTCCTGGAAAGCCGCGGCTTCAGTAAGCTGTACAATCTGCAGGGCGGGGTGGACGCGTGGGCACGCGAGATCGACCCGGCGATGCATACTTACTGAAGGAACGGCCATGCCGATCGTGAAGCTGGTGTTTTCAAGCCCGGAAGCCGCGGAAGAAGCGTTCTACCGCGCGATGCAGAAGCGCGATCTCGACCTGATGATGGCGGTATGGGCCGAGGACGACAACATCTCGTGCGTGCATCCCGGCGGCCAGCGACTGGACGGACGGGAAGCGGTGCGCTCGAGCTTCGAGCAGATCCTCAAGGCCTCGCCGGCCATGGCGTTCCGGCTTTCGGACGCGACACACGTTTACGACCAGAACCTGGCCGTGCATGTGCTGCACGAGCACATCCGCCTCGGCGACGACTCGCATTTCCAACCGCCGGTGGTGGCCACCAACATCTACCGGCTGACCGACAATGGCTGGCGCATGGTCATGCACCACGCCTCCTCCACCCGCTCCAATCGCCAGCCGGCCAGCCTGCACTGAGCAACAAAAAAGCCGACCTCAGGTCGGCTTTTTTACGGCGTCCGGACTGACTCAGTCCAGATCGAACTTCTGGTAATAGCTTTCGACCAGCTTCGGGTCCTGCTCTTCCTTGACCATGCGGAAGTTGCCGACGTACAGCTCATCCATTTCGGTGCCCATGAAGCAACGGAAGGCGTCTTCCGGCGTGCACACGATCGGCTCGCCGCGCACATTAAACGAGGTATTCACCACCACGCCGTAACCGGTGCGCTGCTTGAAGTTGCTGATCAACTGGTGGTAGCGCGGGTTGGTATCGGCGTGCACGGTCTGAACGCGCGCCGAGTAGTCAACATGGGTGATCGCCGGGATGTCGGACTTGGGCACGTTCAGCAGTTCGATACCGAACTTCTTGCCGTCTTCGGCCGACAGCGGCTTGCGGCGGCTGGCGGCCACCGGCGCGACCAGCAGCATGTACGGGCTGTCGGCATTCATTTCGAAATAATCGCTAACGTCCTCGCGCAGTACTGATGGCGCGAACGGCCGGAACGACTCGCGATACTTGATCTTGAGGTTCATGACCGACTGGGTCTTGGCCGAACGCGGGTCGCCGAGGATCGAACGACCGCCAAGTGCGCGCGGGCCGAACTCCATGCGTCCCTGGAACCAGCCGACGACGCGCTCCGAGGCCAGGGCCTGGGCGGCTGCATCAACCAGGGCATCGTCGCCGAGCTGGTGATACCTGGCACCGGCCTGATCGAGGCGCGCCTGGATGTCGCTGGCCTTGAACTCCGGGCCCAGATAGCTTCCGGCCATGGCGTCGCGCTGCACGGGGGTGCGCGGCTTTCCGGCGTGCAGGTGATAACCGGTCAGCGCCGCGCCGACGGCACCACCGGCATCGCCGGCCGCCGGCTGAATCCACAGATTGTCGAAAATCTTTTCCTGCAGCAGCTTGCCATTGGCCACACAGTTGAGCGCCACACCTCCGGCCAGACACAGGTTGGCAAGACCGTATTCCTGGCGCAGGGATTTAGCCAGCTTGATAACAATTTCCTCGGTGATCTGCTGGATGGAGGCGGCGATGTCCATGTCGCTCTGGGTGATGTCGGCCTCGGCCGGACGGGGCTTGCGGCCGAACAACCGGTCAAAGCGCCGGTTGGTCATGGTCAGGCCAGTGCAATAGTTGAAATACTGCATGTTCAGATGGAACGAGCCATCGTCATGGATGTTGACCAGATGATCGCGGATCAGGTCGGCATACACCGGCTTGCCGTATGGCGCCAGGCCCATGAGCTTGTACTCGCCCGAGTTCACCTTGAAACCGGTGAAGTAGGTGAAGGCCGAATACAACAGACCCACCGAATGCGGAAAGTGGATTTCCTTGAGCGGGGTGATGGTGTTGCCCTCACCCTTCATCACCGAGGTCGTGGCCCACTCCCCGACACCGTCCATGGTCAGGATCAATGCACTGTCGAACGGCGACGGATAGAACGCCGAAGCGGCGTGTGACAGGTGGTGCTCGGAAAACAGCAGTTTGCCGGTCGAATCGAACGAGGGATCAATCCCTTTCAGGTGCTGGGCCAGCTCGGTCCGCTGGAAGAGCTTTTCCTTGAGCCACACCGGCATGGCATTGACGAACTGGCCGAAACCCTTGGGGGCGAACGCCACATAGGTTTCGAGCAGCCGCTCGAACTTGAGAAACGGCTTGTCGTAGAAGACGATCCGGTCGAGGTCGTGAAGCTGTATCCCGCCCTCGGTCAGGCAATAGCGCACGGCGTTCTCCGGGAAGCGCGCATCGTGCTTTTTGCGCGAGAAGCGTTCTTCCTGCGCGGCCGCCACGATTCGGCCGTCCACGACCAGCGCCGCGGCGCTGTCGTGGTAATAGGCCGAGAGACCGAGAACGTTCATGCTTCAGAACAGCGTGTAGATGAACGGCGCCACGGCGCTGCCCTGCGCCAGCACCAGGAGCGCGCCGAGCAGCAGCAACATAATAATGATCGGCAATAGCCAGAATTTCTTGCGGACCTTCATGAAGGCCCACAATTCCGTAATCAGGTCTTTCATCAGAATTGGTTCCGCAGGGATTGGGGATCGATGGGTTTGTCGCGCTCGATCCAGTAGGTCGAGGATTTCGGCGTACGCATCCGCAATAGGTCTTTTCCGAACAGGCGCATGATCAGGCCAATCGGGGTGACCACCACGAAGAACACGACGCCAAGAATAATACGGGAATTGATCCAGCCGAGCACATGACCGAACGCCATCCACCCCTTGCGGAGCGGTGCGAGCAGCCGCGGGCAGATCAGGGCAAACGCCATCCACGCACCGGCGCCGCCCAGCCACCAGACATTGGGGGCATGCAACGGCCACAGCGGCCAGAAGGCTACGATCGTGAAGACAGCGGCGAACAGAAAACCGAACTGCCGTTCCTGCTTATGGGACATGCCCGGAATACCTTCAATTGTTCCGGCAAATTGTATCAGGAAAGGCCGAAAACAAACGACCCGCCGTGAAAAACCGCACATTGCCCGGGCTCAGGCGCCCCATTATCCTGTCCAGCCACTCCATCGCCGGACTGCCCCGTTGCTCCCGACACCTGCCCCCGGATTCGACCAGCCGCTGGCCCTGTTGCGCGCCTGTCACGAGCGCTTACTGCGCCAGTGCGCCACGCTCGAAAAGTTCGTGGTCCACCTGCGTGCGCAGGGTCTCGATGCCGAGGCCCGTCAGGCGGCGGCTGAAGTGCATCGCTATTTCACCACTGCCGGCCGGCACCACCATGAAGACGAGGAAAAGGACCTGTTTCCGCTGCTGCGCGCTGATCCGCAACTGGCGCCACTGCTGGCGGAACTGGAATCTGACCACCGTCGCATGGAGCCCCTGTGGTCACAACTCGAACCGCTATTGGCGGCGCCGGAAACCATCGGGGATATCGATGCGCTGGCAGATCTGGTTCGGGACTTCAACGCGCTGTACGCGGAGCACATCAAGCGCGAAAACAGCGAGCTCCTGCCACGTGCGGAACAGTTGCTGACCGAACCGCTGCTGGTAGTGATCGGTGCGCGCATGGCCCGGCGCCGCGGCGTTACCCTTTAAATACTGCTCGCACCAGCATAAGCGTCCGATCGAGGGCGCCGCGGTTTTCCTCCACCATCCTGCGGCCCGCATCGCCAGCGGCCTGACGGCTTTTGGCATCCACCAGGAATTCTCCAACGGCTTGGGCAAGGTCGGCACTGTCATGGACTTGGCGCGCGGCACCGCGTTCGAGTGCCATGGCGCTGATCTCGCTGAAGTTGAACATGTGCGGTCCGAACACCACCGGGGTGCCGACCGCCAGCGATTCGAGCAGGTTCTGACCACCAAGTGGGCGCAGGCTGCCACCAATAAATGCCACGTCCGCCGCGGCGTAGAACAACAGCAGTTCACCCATGGTATCGCCGAGCAGGATGTCCGTACCGGTGCCGATGTTCGAGACACCGGCGCTGCGTCGTGCCAGCGTGTGCCCACGCTGCTCGCACAGGCGTGCGGCCCACTCAAAACGTTCCGGGTGGCGCGGCACCAGCACCAGCAGGACGTTCGGGACGCGTTGGCGGATCAGCGCCAGGGCATCCAGCACCTGATGCTCTTCACCATCGCGTGTGCTGGCGGCGACCCAGACCGGACGCGTGCCGAACCCGGCGCGCAACGTCTGCGCGCGCTGTGCCAAATCGGCGGGCACATTGAGTTCAAACTTGATGCTTCCGGTCACTTCCGCCGCAGTGGCACCGAGCGCGCGCATCCGGATCGCGTCGTCTTCGGATTGCGCGCCGACGCGGCTGACGTTCGCGAGGGTGGCCTGTGTCAGAGTCCGGAACCAGCGGTAACCACGCGCTGATTTTTCTGACAGGCGCACGTTGGCCAACACCAGCGGAATCTGGCGCATGTGGCAGGCGTGAAACAGGTTGGGCCACAATTCGGTCTCCATGATCAGGGCCAGCTTCGGCCGGGTGCGCCTCAGGAAGCGCGCCACGGCCGTCGGCAGATCGTAGGGAACATAACAGTGGGACACCGAGTCGCCGAACAGATCGCTCACTGTCGCCGAACCGGTCGGTGTCATGGTCGTGACCAGCACCCGATGGCCGGGGTAGTCGCGCTGCAGTGCCCGCACCAGCGGGGCGGCGGCACGCACTTCACCAACTGAAACCGCGTGCACCCACAGGATCGATTCCGCCAGACGGGGCGCAAAACCGAAGCGTTCGCCCCAGCGCCGCCAGTATCCCCGGTTGCGCAGACCGCGCCGCAGCAGGCGATATACTACCGGCGGAATCAGCAGGTACAGGATGAGGCTGTAGAGGAACCGCATGGATGCTCCCGGCGCCGTGCCGCGAACGGCGGTGGCGATATTCTGATAGACTGGGTTCGTAATACCAACGCCCATGCCCCAACGCTTCTCGATCATCATTGTACACAGGAACGGCGC
>DKBE01000057.1:0-7806 GCA_002451085.1 Proteobacteria bacterium UBA6908
TCCATGGAGATCGGTTCCTTGGCGATCTTCATGACCTTGCGGATCTTGTCCTCGGGCATTTCCATGCGCTTGGCCAGTTCTTCCGGCGTCGGCTCGCGACCCATTTCCTGCAGCATCTGCCGGGAAATTCGGTTGAGCTTGTTGATGGTCTCGATCATGNNACCAGGCGCAGGTTGGCCTCGACCATTTCCTTCTTGGCGCGGCGAGCCTTGGCCTCGCCGATTGACATCCGGCGATTCACTTCCTTGAGGTCGGCGATCGGCAAGCCGGCGCGTTCCGACAGGGCACGTAATTTCGCCTGTGAACCGGTCAAGGTGCTCATGTGTTTCTCGATCAGATCGGCATTGCACTCGCCGGTCTTCTGGATCTTCTTGATGATCCGCGCATTGGTCTCGTTTCCCGGGAACAACTTCAGGAACGACTTGCGCGGCAACCGGGCACGGTTGACGCAGACGTCCATGAACGCCTTCTCGTAACCGCGCGCTTCGTCTACGAGCGCACGCACCTGTTCCACCAGGCGATTGATCTGCTTGGCATTGAACTTGATCTGCAGGAACTCTTCCGCCAGCTTCTTCTGGCCACGGGCGGCCTCCGGGCTGCCAAAACCATTCTTCTCGAGGGCCTTGGCCAGATTGCCCTGCAGACGGCGAACCCGGGCAAAGCGGCGAAGCGCCTCATCACGATCCGGACCGCCTTCTTCCTCGGTATTGCTGTTGTCGTCGCCTTCGCTTTCTTCTTCCCCGTCCTTGGCCTTGACCTTGGGCAGCTTGGGCTTGACCTTGGCCTTGGCGGCCGCGCCATCGTCATCGTCGTCACTGATTTCCGGCAACGGCGGGGTGCTGTCGGCATTCGGATCAATGAAATCGACAACGAGATCTGTCAGGCGCATCTGGTCGTTCTCGACCATATCCATCATGCGCAGCACTTCGTTGATGGTGGCCGGGCACGAAGCCACGGCTTCAATGCTTTCGCGGATACCGTCTTCGATGCGCTTGGCCAGCTCAATCTCGCCTTCGCGGGTCAGCAGCTCCACAGTACCCATTTCACGCATGTACATGCGCACCGGGTCGGTGGTCCGTCCGAACTCGTTGTCGACCGCCGAGGCCAGCACCTGCTCGGCCTCTTCGGCCACTTCTTCCTCATCCTCGCTCGGGGCCGGCTCGTTCTTGAGCAGCAGCGTATCCGGGTCTGGGGCCTGGTCGAACACCTCGATCCCCATGTCGTTGATCATGTTGATCACCGCCTCAATCTGGTCGGTGTCATGCACGCCTTCGGGGAGGTGGTCGTTAATATCCCGGTAAGTCAGGAATCCCTGTTCCTTACCCTGAATAATGAGTTTTTTGAGCTGGAGACGCTGAGTTTCTTGCTGATCCATGAGGGGTCCGAAGTCAAATCGTAAAAATAACCGCTTAGTCTAGACTAAATGCCGTCTTTACCCAAGGTATTCAAGACCTTGAATTAGACTGGCCGCACCTGCGTTTTATCCGCCAAAAGTCGTTTTAATTCAGACTTTTCCTGGTCATTGAGCCCGACAAACCGGTCTTTATTCATCAATCGCTCAATTTCCTGGGTGGTGGCCTCTTGCCGAAGCTTATGGAGGGTGTCCCGGAACAGTATTTCGTGCTCCGCCCGGTCCCCGGGGACCGGGGTGCTGCCCAGCTTGGCCAGATGCGGCTCATGCTCGCTGCCCCGGAAATGCTCCAGAATGGCCCCCAACGTCATCGTCGGATGGTTCCTGATCAGAGTAGTCAGTTTCTCAAGAAGTTCCGTTCCCGGCCGCGCCAGTCTGGCCAGAAAATCGAGATTCTCCGTGTCCGTGACCTGAGCAAACTCCGGATAGAGCAGCAACAGCTGAATGGCACGCCGCAGGGGTGAAACACCGGTATTCGACTCACCACTATTGGCTCGCTTCCCCGGCAACCGTGAACTCGAACCGGTCATGACCTGCCCGAGACTGGCACCGGCCAGACGATTTTTTTCGGTAATCCGCTCGAGCATCAGATGGCGCAAGGCCTCGGAACGGAGGTTGGACAACAACGGCTTGGCCAGCTCGGCAATCCTGGCCGGGGCATCGCTGCGCGCCATGTCGACCTGATCGGCCAGCGCCTGAAAGAAGTAATCGGGCAACGACAACGCCTGCTGCAGTCGCGTTTCAAACGCCTCCTTGCCCTCTTTGCGCACCAGGGTGTCCGGGTCCTCGCCGTCCGGCAGAAACAGGAAACTCACCTGCCGACCTTCGTGCAGTACCGGCAAGGCATTTTCCAGGGCTCGCCAGGCCGCGGCCCGACCGGCACGGTCGCCATCAAAACAAAAAACAACTTCCGGCACATAGCGAAACAGCCGTTCCAGGTGGTCACGGGTGGTGGCAGTACCGAGGGTGGCCACCGCATAGTCGATGCCATATTGGGCAAGCGACACCACATCCATGTAACCCTCTACCACCAGGGCACGCCCGACACGCTTGAGGGCGTCGCGCGCCCGATACAGGCCATACAGCTCGCGGCCTTTGTGAAACAGCGGGGTCTCCGGCGAGTTCAGGTACTTGGGCTCGCCGCTGTCCAGCACCCGCCCGCCGAAACCGATGAGCCGACCGCGGTGATCATGAATCGGAAACATGACCCGATGGCGAAACCGGTCATAGAGTCCGCCGCCATCCTTTTTTACCGCCAGTCCGGCGGCCAGCAGCGCGTCGCGCATCGCGTCGCTGGCCGCTGCTGCCTTGAGCAGATTGTCCCAACCATCCGGAGCAAAACCGAGGCCGAAATCAGCGGCGATCTCGCCACTGAGACCCCGGCGCTTGAGGTAAGCCACTGCCTCGTGGGCCTGCGGGTGTTCACGCAGCATGCGTCGGTAAAAACGGTCGGCCTGGGCCAGGGCCTCGAGCAGCGGTGCCGTGGTATCCGGCTGATCCTTGATCACGCGTGCATCGCGTGGCACTTCCATGCCGGCTCGCTTGGCCAGCTCCTCCACTGCCTCGGGAAAACTCATGTGTTCGTACTCCATGAGAAAACCGATGGCGCTGCCGTGCTGGCCACAACCGAAACAATGGTAGAACTGCTTGCTCTGACTGACGGTGAACGACGGGGTCTTTTCTTCGTGAAACGGGCAGCAGGCCTTGTAGTCCTTGCCGGCCTTTCTGAGCGGCACGCGCGTATCGATCACATCGACGATATCGACGCGTGCCAACAGCTCATCAATGAATTGCTCGGGGATCTTGCCGGCCATGCCGGTATTCTAGGCCGGTTCGAGGGGGAAACTGAAAAAACTAGGTGGCCTAACCGCTGCCGCGGTATTACTCAGCCGCCGAGACGGGCCTTGACCTTGGCGCTGACCTTGCCCATGTCGGCCCGGCCCTGCAGTTTGCCCTTGAGGATCCCCACCACCTTGCCCATGTCCTTGATGGACGCGGCCCCGGCAGCGGCAATGGCTTCGTTGACGAGTTTTTCGATCTCGTCATCGCTGGCCTGGGCCGGCAAGTAACCGGACCACACGGCGATATCGCGATTTTCCTTCTCGGCCAGGTCCGGACGATTGCCCTTCTGGAATTGCTCGACGGCCTCGCGCGACTGGCGGACCTGTTTCTCGACGACCGCGAGCACCTGGCTGTCGTCGAGGGTAATGCGCTCATCCACTTCGCGCCGCTGAATCGCCGCCCACAGCATGCGTAAACTCGACAGACGCGCTTCGTTCTTCTCGCGCATCGCGGACTTCATGTCCTGGCTGATCTGGTCCCGCAGGCTCATGGGGGCGTCCGCACCGATGAGTTCAAGGATCAGTACTGGCGCGTGGTGCGCAGGCTCATGCGCGAAATTTTCTTGAGTTCACGCTTGCGCGCCGCGGCCGCCTTGCGCTTGCGCACGGTGGTCGGCTTCTCGTAAAACTCGCGCTGGCGGATTTCAGCAAACACGCCGGCCTTTTCGCAGGCGCGACGAAAGCGGCGCAGTGCCACTTCGAACGGCTCGTTGTCTTTCACACGGATCGACGGCATTCAGATCTCACTCCGGATTGGGCTCGCCGGGCCGGGGGGTCCGGCGCGGAAAGGCGGGAATTCTATAGATCTCGGGGTTTTTTGTACACCCAAGGCCTTGCCCACCCTGCCCGGCCCCCGGACAATGCCCTAATGATTGTATTGGGTCTCGAAACCTCCTGCGACGACACCGGGGTGGCGGTATTTGATACCGCCCGCGGCCTGCGCGCGCACCAGCTCTATTCCCAAAGCCGGATGCATGCCGAATATGGCGGCGTGGTGCCGGAATTGGCCTCGCGCGACCATATCCGCAAGCTGCTGCCACTGGTACGGGAAGTGCTGGCCGATGCCGACATCGGCTTTCGGGATCTCCAGGGAGTGGCCTATACCACCGGACCGGGACTGGCCGGGGCACTGCTGGTCGGAACCGCGATTGGCCGAAGCCTGGCCTATGCCTGGGGGATTCCGGCTGTCGGGGTCCATCACATGGAAGGCCACTTGCTCGCTCCGATGCTGGAACCCGACCCCCCGGCTTTCCCGTTCCTGGCGCTGTTGGTATCAGGCGGTCATACCCTGTTGGCCGATGTTCAGGGTATCGGCCGCTATCAGATTCTCGGTGAGTCGATCGATGACGCCGTCGGCGAAGCCTTCGACAAGACCGCCAAACTGCTTGGACTGGGCTACCCCGGCGGTCCGGCGATCGCGCAAGCGGCCGGGCATGGTACCGCCGGCCGGTTCCGTTTTCCGCGTCCGATGACCGATCGACCGGGACTCGATTTTTCGTTTTCCGGTCTTAAAACCGCCGTGCTGACGGCCGCCCAGTCTCGAGTGCTCGATGCCCACACCATTGGCGATATCGCCCTCGCCTTTCAGGAAGCAGCGGTCGAGACGCTGGTGATCAAATGCGATCGTGCGCTTCAGCAAACCGGCCATGCGCGCCTGGTGGTGGCGGGCGGAGTCGGCGCCAACCAGCTGCTGCGCGCGCAGCTCAGGCACCTCGGAGCAAAGCTCAGCGTTCGGGTGCACTATCCGCGTCCGGAGTTTTGCACCGACAATGGTGCCATGATCGCTTATGCGGGCGCCGTGCGCCTGCAAGCCGGTCAATTCGAAGCGCTGCGCTTCGGCGCGCGACCGCGCTGGTCACTCACCGAGCTGACCACCCTGTGAGCAGGGCGGTCAGGACTTCCCGATCTTGGGTTCGGTGCCGGCGAGCAACTTCCGGATATTGGACTGGTGTCGCCACAGCAGCATGGCGCTGACCAGAACGCTGGCGACGATCAGTGCCGGCTCGCGGGTGAAATACCAGATGCATACCGGCGACAGCAGCGACGCCACGATGGCAGACAGCGACGAGTAGCGCGTCGTGACGGCCACGATAAACCACGCCGAGAGCAGCGACAGGCCGGCCCACGGATTCAGGGCGAACAGGGTACCCGCCGCCGTGGCCACGCCCTTGCCACCCTTGAAGCCATGAAACACCGGGTAGATATGTCCGAAAAACACCGCCAGCACGGTGAGCGCCAGGATCAGTGGCTCGGCCTTCAGGGCGTGTGCCACCACCACCGGGATCACACCCTTGAGCACATCGCCGGCCAGCGTCAGAATCGCGGCCTTCTTGCCGCCGTAGCGCAGGATGTTGGTCGCACCGGGGTTGCCGGAGCCGACCTGACGCGGATCCTGCAACTTGAATAACCGGGCCACGACGATGGCGCTCGACACCGAACCGAGCAGGTAGGCAAACAACGGAAGCAGGATAGTTGGCATGGCGCGCAAGATACTAGGGACGAGGCGCGGGGTGCAAGCGACCGCGGTTTCCACTGGCCACGGATGGAATTTCACTGAACCAGGGCACGTGACCGATCCGGTAGTTCTTGCCCCTGGCCCCGTTTATCTCGTACCTTTAGCGCATTCTTCTCGCCCCTCGACCCGAGCACTTTTCGAAACATGGACATCATCTACCTGCACGACCTCAAGGTCGACTGCATCATTGGCATTTGGGAATGGGAGCGGCGCACCACCCAGAAGCTCACCATCCACCTCGACATGGCAGTGGATATCCAGCGCGCCGCGGCCAGCGATTCCATCAAGGACACGCTCGACTACAAGGGCGTGGCCAAGGCCGTCATCGGCTTCGTGAGCGCCTCGCAATTCCAGCTTGTGGAAACCCTCACCGAAAAAATTGCCGAGCTGATCGTTACCGAATTCAAGGTGCCGTGGGTGCGGGTCAAGCTGAACAAGAAGGGTGCAATCCGCGGCGCCTCCGACGTGGGCGTTATCCTCGAACGTGGTACGCGACCGTCGGGATTGCCGGTCGGCTGATCGAGTGGCACGCGCCTTCGTCAGCATCGGTAGCAACATCGAGCGTGAACGGAATGTGCGCGCGGCCGTAGCCGCACTGCGCCACCGCTTCGGTACCCTGCAACTATCACGGGTGTATCAGAACCGGCCGATCGGATTCGACGGCGAGGATTTTTACAACCTGGTGGTTGGCTTCGACACCAGCGAGCCGCCGGAAGCTGTCGCTGCAATCCTGCACGACATCGAACAACAGCAGGGCCGGGTGCGCGGACCGTCGAAATTCTCGGCTCGCAGTCTTGATCTGGATCTGCTGCTGTATGACAACCTGGTGCGCGATGACGAGCAGCTGCGGGTTCCGCGCGACGAGATCCGCGAGTACGCCTGTGTGCTCGGGCCCCTGGCGGAACTGGCGCCGGAGGGCAAGCACCCGGAAACCGGTGAGACCTTTACGCAGATGTGGGCGCGCTTTCCACCATCCCGCCAGCAACTGATCGCCGTGGAGCTCAGCCTCGACGGCTAGCATCTGGCCTAGGCCACCACCGTGCGCCCGCCGCACACGGCAATCACCTGACCGTTGATATACGTGGCGTCACGAATCAGGAACAGTGCGGTGCGCGCGATATCGTCGGGGCTGCCGGAGCGCTTGAGCGGAATACGCGCCAGCATTTCCTGTTTCTGCGCCTCATCCACCTCGGCCTCGCCTTCCGGCCACATGATGGTGCCGGGTGCAATCGCATTGACCCGCACTTCCGGCGCCAGCTCGCGTGCCAGACTCTTGGTCATCATCACCAGTCCGGCCTTGGCGGCGCTGTAGATCGGGTAGCGCTTGATCGGGCGCTCGCCGTGAATGTCAGTAATGTTAATGATGCTACCGTGGGTCTTGCGCAGGTGCGGCCAAGCCGCCTGGGCCAGGAAGAACGGTGCCTTGAGATTGGTGCCGATCAAGTCGTCCCACTGATGCTCGGTGGCGCTGCCGACTGGCGTTGGATAAAAACTCGAAGCGTTATTCACCAGCGCGTCGAGCCGCCCGAACGCGGCGGCGGCTTCCTCGGCGATGCCGGTCAGGCGGTCCGTGTCGAGCAGATCACCCTGCACCAGCGCCACTGACCGGGCACGCTGTTTTTCCAGCTCGGTCTTGAGCGCGTGGGCGTCGTCCTTGGAGGACCGGTAGTGAATTACCAGATTCATGCCGTGACTGTGCAGCGTGCGGGCAATCTCGGCACCGACGCGCCGTGCGCCGCCGCTAATCAAGGCTGTCTTTCCCGTGAGCGTGTTTTGCTGCATAGTGAATGCACATGGCAGTTGCTGTCAGACACACCTTAACCGCTCGCCCATCACCCGCCAAGTCTCGATGTCCCGGCCACCGTCCACCCCCGCAGGCTCCCTGCCCGAACCCTCCGCCGAGGAACGGCAGGACAGCACGGCGCTGACTGCCGTGCTCCGTACTGCCATGGACGAGGCCGGCGGCGTCATTCCGTTCGCGCGCTTCATGGAGCTGGCGCTATACCATCCCGGTCTCGGCTATTACGCCGGCGGGCGCC
>DKBE01000057.1:7813-9917 GCA_002451085.1 Proteobacteria bacterium UBA6908
CCCGCCAGACCGAAACACTGCGTACCCGCGCACCGCATCTGCTGGCACGCGTGCAGTGGCTGGATGCCCTGCCCGAACCCGGCTTTCGCGGCATTGTTCTCGGCAACGAACTGCTCGATGCGATGCCGGTCGAGCGCTTCCGGATGCACGGCACCCACGTTGTCCGGCTGGGTGTCGGCGTGGAAGATGATCACTTCGAGTGGCGAGAGCTGCCCGCCGATTCGGCGTTGGTCAAGCGGGTCTTGGCATTCCAGCTGGCGGACGGTTATGAATCGGAAATCGGCCTCGCCGCTGAAGGCTGGGTGCGCAGTGTCGCCGATATCCTGGAACACGGCGTGCTGCTGCTCATCGATTACGGTTTCCCGCGTTCCGAGTTTTACCACCCGGACCGTTCCCGCGGCACGCTGATGTGTCACTACCGGCACCATGCACACCCCGATCCGCTCCGGCTCGTCGGATTGCAGGACATCACCGCACATGTCGACTTCAGCGCGATCGCTGCCGCCGCCCGCGAAGCCGGGCTGGACCTGCTNNCTCTGCCGCACGAAATGGGTGAACTGTTCAAGGTCGTCGCCTTCAGCCGCGGTGCCGTGGGTGCACTGCGCGGCTTTGCCGTCCAGGACCGGAAAGCGCGTCTGTAGTCCGCATTCCGGTTCAGATCACCGGCAAGTTGCTTCGGCCTGCCGGCCACGCACCTCAAATTCCAGTGTCACCGTGCCGTTGTGAACCGCCAGTGTGCCGTCCAGCGTGGTTCCGCGATGATGGATCGTGCCGGTAACCGTGTGGACCAGCCCGCCCGGAGACTGACAGCTTCCCTGCCAACGGATGGTTTCAGCCACGGCGGATTCGAGATCAATCTGGCAACCCCGGTCCTGACCGGGCGGCAGCGGTAAGGCCGGAACTCGATCCAGACAGCGGCTCTCGGTCACCGTCTGCAAATCGAGATATTCCGGTGGGATGCCACGGGTACCCTTGATCGAAAGCAGGGTCCAGGTAAGGCGCCATTGGCCGGGTTCCACGCGCGGTGGTGCAGCCACCGCGCTGCCCAGGAAGGCCAGGCCGAAGCCCGACATGACCACGAGGGGCAGGTACCGAAGCGGGCGAGTCATCGTTTCAGTTCGATTTAATGGCGTCGCCCTGAACGGCTCTGTTACTCGACCTTCAGGTAGGCGAAGCCCTGATGCTGGAGCTCGGCGATGCGCACCACCCCGGAACGCACCGATTCGACACCTGGAATAATCTTCCCCTTGGGCAGATTGATGGCCTCGCGCGTTATCTCACACAGCTCCAGCTTCACATTCTGCACTTCGCGCAGTTGCTGCAACCGCTGGATCAGTTCATCGCGCCGCGTCTTGAGTTCCTTGTCCTCGGCAAACGGGGTTCCGGTCAGCGGATCCGTCGTCAGAAACCGGATCCCGGCCGCGACGAACACGATGCGCACGTCGTACTCTGCCAGGTCGCTCTGATAGGTGGTGACCATATTATTGACGTTCTGGATCATGGCGCTCAGCCGACGCGGCTCGGCGAAATCCACGTGCCAGACCACCTTCATCACGGCCTCAGCCGCCGGGGCGCTCGGGACAACCGGCACCGCCGGGGCAGCCGGCGCTGCAACGGCCTCTGACTTGACGGGCTCCGGCTTGACGGCCGTCGCATCACAGGCCACGAGCGCCAACAGTACGGTCGAGAGCAGTAACACCCGGATATTTGTGGTCGTGGTCATGGTTCTCCTCCTTGTAGGTGACGATGGATTCACACCGCGCGTCGCGACGCCTGAATGGCCGCCAGGCGCGCGGCGCGCAAGGCCTCACCGGCGGCCGGTCCGGTCTTGCCGGCGATGGCTGCACCGGTATCGACACCGCGCGCAGCGGCAAACACCGCGCGGAACAATCCGGCCTGCGGGTATTCGCGCCCTGCATAACCCGTCCGACCATTAAAATCTGCCTGGCAGGCCAGCACAAATGCCTCCACCCGCTCCGGCCGCCGAAAGGCATCCAGCGCTTCCAGCGTTTCCAGTACGGTGACCTCCCGTAACTCGGCGACTCGATGACAATGGCCGTGATAGCGTGCCACCAGCATCGCCAGGTCGCGGAATTCATTAGGC
>DKBE01000062.1 GCA_002451085.1 Proteobacteria bacterium UBA6908
ACCCGCATGCCCAAGGTGCAGGACGCCGTGAAGAATTTCTTCGGCAAGGAACCGCGCAAAGACGTGAACCCGGACGAGGCGGTGGCCATCGGTGCCGCCATCCAGGGCGGTGTGCTCGGCGGCGAAGTGAAAGACGTGCTGTTGCTGGACGTCACGCCGTTGTCGCTCGGCATCGAGACCCTCGGTGGCGTGATGACCAAGCTGATTCAGAAAAACACAACGATTCCGACCCGTGCCGGACAGACCTTCTCGACCGCCGACGACAACCAGAACGCCGTGACCGTGCACGTGTTGCAGGGCGAGCGCGAGATGGCGGCCGGCAACAAGTCGCTGGGCCGTTTCGACCTGGGCGACATCCCGCCGGCACCGCGTGGCGTGCCGCAGATCGAGGTGACNNCGCATGGTCAAGGACGCCGAGGCCCATGCCGAGGAAGACCGCAAGGCGCATGAGCTGGTCGACGCCCGTAATCGTGCCGACGGCCTGATCCACGGTGTGCAGAAGTCCATGAAGGATCTGGGCGACAAGCTCGAGGCAGGTGAGAAGGAAAAGATTGAAGCCGCTGTCAAGGATCTGGAAGAGGCCATGAAGGGAGACGATAAGGCCGCGATCGATGCCAAGGCCGAGGCGCTCACCCAGGCCAGCCACAAGCTGGCCGAGCAGATGTACGCCCAGGCCCAGGCGCAGGCCGGAAACGCCGAGGCGGCGCCGGCTGGCGGCGAGGAAGCGACCAAGGCCAAGAGCGATGAGAATGTCGTGGATGCCGAGTTCGAGGAAGTGAAGGACTCCAACAAGAAGAAGTAACCGGCATGTACGTGTCAAAGGCACAGGGGAGGAGCACACCCCTGTGCCTTTCGATTTTCTTGATGCGATCAGGCGGTTCCGCAGAAGGCGGCAAGGATCAGTATGGCAAAGCGTGATTATTACGAAGTACTGGGTGTGGCGCGCAACGCCTCCGAAGCCGACATCAAGAAGGCCTATCGGCGGCTGGCCATGAAGTACCATCCGGATCGCAACCCGGACGATAAAAGCGCCGAAGCCAGCTTCAAGGAAGCCAACGAAGCCTACGAAATCCTGGCCGACGGCCAGAAGCGTGCCGCCTACGACCAGTTCGGACATGCCGGCGTGGACCCGAGCGCCGCGGCCGGCGCGCGCGGTGCGGGTGGTTTTTACGGCGCTGCCGGTGGCGCCAGCTTTGCCGACATCTTCGGTGATGTGTTTGGCGACATATTCGGCGGTGGTGGCGGCGCGGGCCGGCGCGGCACGCAGGCCTATCGCGGTGCCGACCTGCGTTACAACCTCGAGCTCTCGCTCGAAGAAGCCGTGCGCGGCACGGAAGTGCGCATCCGTGTACCCACCCTGGAAACCTGCGAAACCTGTCATGGCAGTGGTGCCAAGTCCGGCACCCAGGCGTCCAGCTGCGAAACCTGTGGCGGTCACGGCCAGGTGCGCATGCAACAGGGGTTTTTCTCAATTCAGCAAACTTGTCCGGCCTGCCGCGGCAGCGGCAAGGTGATCAAGAGCCCGTGCCCGACCTGTCATGGACAGGGCCGTACCCAGGCGACCAAGACCCTGTCGGTGAAGGTGCCGGCAGGGGTCGATGACGGCGACCAAATTCGTCTGGCCGGTGAAGGTGAAGCAGGCGAGAACAGCGGGCCGGCCGGTGATCTCTATGTACAGGTGCGTCTGAAGCCGCATGAGATATTCAAGCGCGATGGCGATGACCTGCATTGCGAGATGCCAGTCAGCTTCGCGATGGCGGCGCTCGGCGGCGACGTCGAGATTCCGACCCTCGATGGCCGCGCCAGCCTGAAGATTCCACCCGCAACCCAGACCGGCAAGGTGTTCCGGTTGCGCGGCAAAGGTGTGCGGAATGTGCGTAGCGGGCATCTCGGCGATCTCTATTGTCACGCGAGCGTTGAAACGCCGATCAACCTCAGCAAGCGCCAGAAAGAACTGCTGGAAGAGTTCGACAGCAGTGTGCGCGAAGGTGGGTCGCGCCACAGTCCCCGCTCCGAATCGTGGATGGACCGGCTAAAAACGTTCTTCGGCTGATCTCCAGCCACGGAAACCCTGGACCCGGTAACGGCTTGATGGACGTTGTTGTTCCCGCGGTGTAAGTTTTCAGCTGCACCCGCGACAACGGGTATATGCCCCCAGGAGCCGCATCATGATCATCCGTCGCCCCACGGACATTCGTTCGTCCGAGATTACCGAAGAGGCGCTGTACCGTGATCGTCGTCGGTTTCTCACAGCCTCAGGCGCCATCATCGGAGCTGCCTGGTCCGGAATCAGCCTGGCGGCTCCGGTCCCAACAACTTTTCCGAATCTGCGAAAAAGCCCCTTGAGTGCGACGGAAAAGGTGAATTCCTGGCAGGATGCGACCACCTATAACAATTATTACGAGTTCGGTACTGGCAAGGCGGATCCGGCCCATAGTGCCCACACCCTGGTGACGACCCCCTGGAGCATCCAGGTTGATGGTGAAGTGAAGCGCCCCCGCACTGTGGATGTCGACACCTTGATGCGCTGGTCGGCGCCCGAGGAACGGATTTACCGGCTGCGCTGTGTTGAGGCGTGGTCGATGGTCATTCCCTGGGTAGGCTTGCCGCTGGCGCCTATTCTCAAGCGACTTGAACCGAACAGTCGGGCCAAGTATGTGGAATTCACCACCTTGAATGACCCGAAGCAGATGCCGGGGGTGCGCTATCCAGTGCTCGACTGGCCATACGTCGAAGGGCTCAGGATGGACGAAGCCATGCATCCACTTACTATCCTGGCGGTCGGTCTCTACGGGAAGGCGCTGCCGAATCAGAATGGCGCGCCGCTGCGGCTGATCGTGCCGTGGAAGTACGGATTCAAGAGTATCAAATCGATTGTACGCATTCGCTTTACGGAACAGGCGCCGGCAACCAGCTGGAACAAGGCGGCACCGAACGAATACGGCTTTTTTGCCAACGTCAATCCGGCGGTCGATCATCCACGCTGGAGTCAGGCGAAGGAACGGCGGCTTGGAGAATTCCTTAAACGCGAGACCCTGCCATTCAACGGGTACGCCGACCAGGTGGCGCAGCTTTACCGGGGCATGGATCTGCGCAAGCTCTACTGATGGCAGCGAATTCCCTGTCCGCGCTGAAAGCACTGCTGTTCTTGCTGTGCCTTCTGCCGGCCGCGCGGCTGGGCTGGCTGGCTATCGAGGGCGGGCTGGGCGCCAACCCGATAGAGTTCGTAATCCGTTCACTCGGCACCTGGACACTGGTGCTGTTGCTGGCCACGCTCAGCATCACCCCGCTGCGTCGCCTCACCGGCTGGAATGTGCTGATTCGCGTGCGCCGACTGCTGGGCTTGTTCGCATTTTTCTACGCAACCCTGCATTTTCTAGCGTTCTTCGGCCTTGACCAGTTCTTCGATCTGCGCGCGGTGATCGCCGACATCGCCAAGCGTCCGTACATCACCGTCGGATTTACCTGCTTCCTGCTGTTGATTCCGCTGGCTGTGACGTCCACCAATGCCATGCAGCGGCGGCTCGGCGGCCGGCGCTGGCAACGCTTGCATCGATTGATCTATGTGATCGCCATCGGCGGGGTGGTGCATTACTGGTGGCTGGTGAAGAAAGACATCACTCAGCCACTCATCTATGCATTGGTACTGGGCCTGTTGCTGGGGCTGCGCCTGTGGTGGCGAGCCCGGCCGGCCGCCGTGATCAGTCGCCGGCCGGCGTAACGCGGTACTCAAGCACCTTTTTATGCCGCGCCAGTGACTCGGCCAGAAGCCGGGTCCCCTCGCGCCGCTGGGTACGGATGATCATCGTGTATTCGAAGCGGCGGCCGTCATCGTGTTGCGCGTAACTCAGATTGGCAATGCTGAAGCCGAGTTGCTCGATCAGCGTGCGCAATTCCTTCTCTGGCAGGGCCGTGCTCCGTCGGCATTGAATCTCGAGGCGGGAATAATAAAGCGCCGGCATGACCTGCTCGATCCAGCGGAACACCGATAAGGTGCCGAGCGTGAGCAGCGTCGCGACGGCGGCCGGAAAATAGAAGCCGATACCGATCAGGATGCCGATCGCGGCGGTAATCCAGATGGAAGCAGCGGTAGTCAGCCCGCGTACCGTGAGCCCTTCCTTGATGATCACGCCTGCACCGAGAAAACCGATACCGGTCATGATGCCCTGGGCCATGCGCGTGGGGTCGACACGCACGGTCTCGAGCGGCACGTTGGCCAGCAGATCCCACTGATACAGGGTCAGCAACATCAGCAAGCTGGAGGCCGTGCACACCAGCGCATGGGTGCGAAAACCGGCCGGGCGACCGTGGTAGGTTCTTTCGAAGCCGATCAGTGCGCCGGCCAGTAACGCCAGGCCGAGGTGCAGCAGGATGGTCAGGTTATGGGTGTCCATAAGCAGATTAAAGACTATTTAGCGCCGGCGAGTGCAGCCATTCACCTCACCGCCACAAACCGATATTCTTGCAAATCAGGACAACCAAGAGGTCAACATGACACGCATTGCCATTAGTGGTGTAAGCGGGCGCATGGGTCGGACGCTGGTCGAGGCCTGCCATCGTACTCCGGGCCTGCGCCTGGGGGCCGCACTCGAGCGGCCCGGAAGTCCGGTAATTGGAGAGGATGCCGGGGTATTGGCCGGACTGGGCCAGCTGAATGTGTCTATTGGCGACGATCTCGATACCGTTCTCGATGACTTCGACGTACTGGTCGATTTTACGCGACCTGAAGCCTCGCTGACCTATCTCGACAGTTGCCGGCGCGCGGGCAAGAAAATGGTCATCGGAACGACCGGATTCGATGTTACCGGCAAGGATCAGATAGCCGCCGCCGCCGGGGACATGGCTATCGTGTTTGCGCCCAACATGAGCGTGGGCGTGAATTTGTCACTCAGATTGATTGACCTCGCGGCCCGTGTGCTGGGAGACGAGGCCGATGTCGAGATTATCGAGGCGCATCATCGCTACAAGGTCGATGCGCCGTCGGGCACGGCATTGCGCATGGGCGAGGTGGTCGCGGCCGCGTTGGGACGGGATCTGAAGGAATGTGCCGTATACGGTCGCGAGGGTGTTACTGGTGAACGAAACCGTGCAACCATCGGGTTCGCCACAGTACGTGGCGGCGATATCGTCGGCGATCACACCGTGTTGTTCGCCGGAGACGGTGAGCGGGTCGAGATTACCCACAAGGCCAGCAGCCGCATGACTTTCGCCAAGGGCGCATTGCGCGCGGCGCAGTGGCTGGAGGGCCGCAGGCAAGGCTTGTATGACATGCAGGACGTGCTGGGACTGCGCTAATCGGTCGTCGTTTTCGTATTTTCGTTGATTTCCCGTCAACCGATGGCGTAGAATTCGCGCTCAGCCGGATTTCCTTTTTTCGAAGCGGGAGCGCACCCAGGCAGGTGCCTCCCGCTTTGCACGCCTACGCCTGGAGGACATGCGCATTATGCGACCTGCACTGCTTGCCCTCGAGGATGGTTCCCTGTTTGAAGGGGAGGCGATCGGTATCAGCGGGCAGGCCGTGGGCGAGGTGGTGTTCAACACCGCCATGACCGGCTACCAGGAAATTCTGTCGGACCCGTCGTATGCCCGCCAGATCGTCACATTGACCTATCCGCATATTGGCAATACCGGCACCAACACCGAAGACATGGAAGCCGGAAAAGTCTGGGCCACCGGACTGGTCATCCGTGACTTGCCGCGCCTGATCAGCAACTGGCGCGCCGAGCTGACGCTGCCGGAATTCCTGCGCAAGCATAAGGTGGTAGGAATTGCCGGCATTGACACCCGCCAGCTCACCCGCCTGCTGCGCGAGAAGGGTGCCCAGAACGGCTGCATCGTGGGTGCCGATGACGGTGGCCGGATCAACAAGAAAACCGCGCTGGCTGCGGCGCGTGCGTTCGAGGGCCTAAAGGGCATGGACCTCGCCAAGGTCGTGACGACCAAAGAGTCGTTTTCCTGGAGCGAAGGGACCTGGGTGCGGGGCGAAGGGCATCGCCAGAACATCCCGGCGCGCTTCAAGGTGGTGGCCTACGATTTTGGCGTGAAGCGCAACATTCTTCGCATGCTGGCCGACCGCGGCTGCACCATCACGGTGGTACCGGCCAAGACCACAGCGACTGACGTGCTGGCACTCAAACCGGACGGCGTATTTCTCTCCAATGGACCGGGCGATCCGGAACCATGCACCTACGCCATTGAAGCGATTCGCGAAATCGTCGCAACCCGTTTACCGGTCTTCGGTATCTGTCTCGGGCATCAATTGCTCGGGTTGGCGTCCGGCGCACGCACCATGAAAATGAAATTCGGTCACCACGGCGCCAATCATCCGGTGGTGGATGTCGCCAGCGGCCGGGTGATGATCACCAGCCAGAATCACGGGTTTGCGGTCGACGAGGCCAGCATGCCGGACAACCTCAAGGTGACGCATCGCTCGTTGTTCGACGGCACGGTCCAGGGCCTCATGCGCACCGATGTGCCGGCATTCTGTTTTCAAGGCCATCCCGAAGCGAGCCCCGGGCCACACGATGTGGCGCCGTTGTTCGATCACTTCATCTCGCTCATGCAACAGCGTTCGTAAGCCATGCCGAAACGTACTGACATCGAAAGCATCCTGATCATTGGCGCCGGCCCGATCGTCATCGGCCAGGGCTGCGAGTTCGANNCCCAGGCCTGCAAGGCGCTGAAAGAGGAGGGCTACCGGGTCATTCTGGTGAATTCCAACCCGGCCACCATCATGACTGATCCGGATATGGCCGATGCGACCTATATTGAGCCGATCGCCTGGCCGACCATCGCCCGGATCATTGAACAGGAACGTCCCGACGCGCTATTGCCGACCATGGGTGGTCAGACGGCACTTAACTGCGCGCTCGATCTCGACCGCGAGGGCGTGCTGGAGAAATTCGGTGTCGAAATGATTGGCGCCAAACGCGAGGCGATCGACAAGGCCGAGGATCGCGAGCTGTTCAAGAAAGCCATGGAAAAGATCGGCCTGGGGGTCGCCAAGGGCGCGATCGCCCATTCGCTGGAAGAGGCCATGCAGGTGCAGGCGATGATCGGTTTCCCAGCGATTATTCGGCCGTCCTTTACCCTCGGCGGCTCCGGCGGCGGTATTGCCTACAACAAGGAAGAGTTCGTCACCATCTGCGAGCGCGGTCTGGATGCCTCGCCGACCCGCGAGCTGCTGATCGAGGAGTCAATTATTGGCTGGAAGGAATTCGAGATGGAGGTGGTGCGCGACAAGCGCGACAATTGCATCATTGTCTGCTCGATCGAAAATTTCGACCCGATGGGCGTGCACAC
>DKBE01000035.1 GCA_002451085.1 Proteobacteria bacterium UBA6908
CTGGCCTACCTGATCCCGGTGGTGTGGCTGTCGGTGAAGGTGACCAACTTCCCGATCCCGCAGCTGTCCTACGGTTATGCGCTGCAGAAGGTCACGGATCTCGAGAAGAAGATTAACAGCGATCCGAAGGAGCTGGAGGTCCGTGGCATTTATAAGGAACGTGCCGCCGCCGCCGATTCCAAGCTCGAGGCTCTGAAGAAGGACGGCAATGCCTACCTGGATTCGGAGCGTGCAGCGCTCTCGAAGAAGCTGGCCGACCTGAAGGCNNGTCGCTGTTCTTCATCTTCCTGCTGTACTTCACGGCCCCGGCTTTGGCGGTGCTGGTGAAGTTTGACGTGTACTCGCATCTGGTCGGTTCGAGTTTCGCCGAATTGCCAAAATGGGTGGCACGCTGGGCATCCGTGGATCCGTCATTGATATCGATTCTCGATCTCAATATGGACGGCATCGTGCAACTGGCGGAGATCAGCATGCACGGTGACATGATCGTGCTGGCCACGCCGGAAATCGCCGGCTTGCCGTACGTGATCTCGGGCCTGGTGGCCGCCGGCGGTCTGGCGGCGGCGCTGTCCACGGCAGACGGCTTGCTGCTCACCATCGCCAATGCGCTGTCGCACGACGTCTATTACAAGATGATCAACCCGAACGCCGACACCAAGACCCGCCTCACGGTGGCCAAGGTGCTGCTCCTCGGCGTCGCGCTGGTCGCGGCGTATGTGGCCAGCCAGAAACCGGCGGATATCCTGTTCCTGGTGGGTGCGGCGTTCTCGTTTGCGGCGGCGGGGTTCTTCCCGGCACTGGTGCTCGGTATTTTCTGGAAACGGGCCACCAACCTCGGGGCGATAACCGGCATGATCGTGGGGTTGGGCACGACCTTCTACTACATGGCCAATACCCAGCCATGGCTGCGCGGGTTATTTGATATCACCAAGCCGATTGCCGACGCCAAGTGGTTCGGCATCGAACCGATCTCGGCCGGCGTTTTCGGCGTGCCACTCGGGTTTGCGGTGATCATTCTCGTGAGCCTGTTCACTCCAGCGCCGAGCAAGCAGGTGCAAGAGCTGATTGAGCATGTGCGCTATCCGCACCTGAAAGGATCGGCAGCTCGCGCTGAGTAATGTATTGGTAGCAATCCTGGCAAGGGGCTTCGGCCCCTTGCTTTTTTTCAGTGTGCAGCCGTGAGGCAAGCGGACCGGTGCCGGTGCCTGACGGCTGGATGTCTGGACGGAGAATGAACGATGCTGATGTTGGTGGTGGTGCTCAAGGCATTACTGGAAGTGGCGGGGTTGGCGCTGCTGGGCCAGGGGGTGCTGTATCTGCTGGCCGGCGCCGGTCGCGAGCAGAACTTCTTTTACCGGCTGCTCAAGCTGATCGGTTCGCCGGCGGTGCGTGTGACGCGGCTGATAACACCACGCCGGCTGGTGCCGGATGCATACATCACGGCGGCCGCTTTCTTTCTGGTGGCTGGCTTGTGGCTGGCATTGAGCCTGGTCAAGCTGGAACTGTGCCGTGCGGACCCGCAGCATCCGGTGTGCGCCGAACTGCACATGTCGCTGGCCCCCTAGGGCTCGAGATCGGCGATCAGGTGTTCGAGGTCGGAGCGCCCGGTGTCGCGAATCAGCTGGCGCGCGAGGCGCCGCTGATAGCGATTCAGGTGCATGGCCACGTCACGGACCTTGTCCGGTTGTTCGAGCCGGTGGAAACACATGCCCATCGCGATCCAGGCATGCCAGTTCATGGGGTCGATCTGGATGGCTCGCTCGAAGGCTGGCACCGCGATCGCATCATTCTGATTCATGGCATGGCAATGGCCGAGCCCATACCAGGCGCGGTCGAGTTTCGGGTTCAGGCGCACCGCCTCGCTGAAGGCGGTGATCGCCTCGGCGATTTTTTGTTGCCGGTCACAGAGATAACCGAGATTAAACCAGGCGTTCGCATTTACCGGGTTGTGGCGCGTCGCCACACGCAATGCCGACTCCGCTTCAGCGTAGCGGTTGTCCTGGGCCAGCAGAAACGCCAGGTTGTGGGCAGCGCGGGCGAAAGCCGGATCGGCGGCGAGCGCGTCTCGATAGCTGGCGATGGCGGCTGGCGAATTGCGGAGCAGCTGGAACAGCCGGCCGCGAAGGTAATGACGCCAGGCGTCGAGGTTCATGGTGGATCCCGGTGAGACGTCTTTGGCCGTCCATTCTGCGGTTTATGACGCAGGCGGGCAAGGCCGAATGCAAGCCGCTTGAGCCGCCGCAAGGGTGTGTGCACAATCCTTATCAATGAATTGAGTCTGGAGGAGGAAACATGGCGAAGTCCAAGAGCAAGACAAAGACCCGGGCCAAAAAGAAAACCAGGGCGGCCGCTGCCAAAAAAAAGGCTGCACGCAAAACAAAGTCTCGGGCCGTACTGAAAACCCTCGCCCGGAAAAAGACCAAGGCGAAGTCGCCAAAGAAGACGGTTAAGAAAACAACGAAGCGCGTGGTCAAAAAGAAGGCCACCGGAAGAGCCACGCTACGGTCCGCGGTAACGCCCCCGCGTGCGAAGGTATATCCAGTGCCGGCCACAGTCGCCAAGCGCGCGCACATCGATGCAAAAAAGTACGCTAGCATGTACGAGCGTTCGGTGAAGAACCCGGATGGGTTCTGGGCCGAGCAGGCTAAACAGTTTGTCAGCTGGTCGAAGCCGTGGAGCCAGGTCAGCGACTGGAGTTACGACGCGAAGGATCTGCATATCAAGTGGTTCATCGACGGCAAGCTCAATGTTTCCTACAACTGCCTTGATCGTCATCTCGCCAAGCGCGGTGATCAGGTCGCGATCCTGTGGGAAGGCGACGACCCGAAGGACGACCAGAAGATCACCTACCGCCAGTTGCACGCCGAGGTGTGCCGCTTCGCCAACGTTCTGAAGGCGCGTGGCGTGAAGAAGGGCGACCGCGTGTGCCTGTACATGCCGATGGTACCGGCCGCGGCCGTGGCCATGCTGGCCTGCACGCGCATCGGCGCCATCCATTCAGTGGTGTTCGGCGGTTTCTCGCCGCAGTCGCTGTCCGACCGCATTCTCGACTCCGACTGCCGCGTGGTGATTACCGCCGATGAAGGCGTGCGCGCCGGCAAGAAGATTCCCCTCAAGGCCAACACCGACACCGCACTCGAAAAGTGCCCGAACGTGCACACCGTGGTGGTGTACCGGCGCACGGGTGCACCCGTAGCGATGAAGGCCGGCCGTGACATCGTCTATCAGGACGAGATTGCCCGGGCGTCTGCGGATTGCCCGGTTGTGGAAATGGACGCCGAGGATCCGATGTTTATTCTGTATACCTCGGGTTCGACCGGCAAACCCAAGGGCGTGCTGCACACCACCGGCGGTTATCTGGTGTTTGCCGCCATGACCCACAAATACACCTTCGACTATCATGACGGTGATATCTACTGGTGCACGGCCGACGTCGGTTGGGTCACTGGCCACACCTATATTGTTTACGGCCCATTGGCCAACGGTGCGATCTCGCTCATGTTCGAGGGCGTGCCGAACTATCCAAGCACCTCGCGTTTCTGGGAAGTGATCGACAAGCACCAGGTCAATACGTTTTATACCGCCCCGACGGCGATTCGCGCGCTGATGCGCGAAGGGGATGCGCCGGTCAAGAAAACCAGCCGCAGGTCGCTCAAGCTGCTCGGCACCGTGGGCGAACCGATCAACCCCGAGGCCTGGGAGTGGTATTACCACGTCGTCGGCGGCGCGCGCGTGCCGATCGTTGACACCTGGTGGCAGACGGAAACCGGCGGCCACCTCATCACGCCGTTGCCGGGAGCCATGAAACTCAAGCCAGGTTCAGCGACCAAGCCATTTTTCGGGGTAGTACCGGGGATCGTTGATCTCGGCACCGGCAAGCTGCTCAAGGGAGCGGCCGAAGGAGCGCTGGTTATTCAGCGTCCGTGGCCGGGACAGATGCGCACGGTATATGGCGACCATCAGCGTTTCATCGACACCTATTTCAAGACATATCCGGGTTATTACTTCACCGGGGACGGCGCGCGGCGCGACAAGGATGGTGACTACTGGATCACCGGCCGCATCGATGACGTGCTCAATGTCTCCGGACACCGGCTCGGTACCGCCGAAGTCGAAAGCGCCCTGGTGCTGCACCACTCGGTGGCCGAGGCGGCCGTGGTCGGTTTCCCGCACGACATCAAGGGTCAGGGCATCTATTGTTATGTCACCCTCAAGGTCGGTGTGACGCCGACAGATGAACTGCGCAAGGAGCTGATCACTCAGGTACGCAAAGAGATCGGCCCGACCGCCACGCCGGATGTGATCCAGTGGGCCCCGGGATTGCCGAAGACTCGTTCGGGAAAAATCATGCGTCGCATCCTGCGAAAGATCGCCGCGAATGAGGCAGACCAGATCGGCGATACCTCGACGCTCGCCGACCCGGCGGTTGTAGAGGATCTGATCAGGAACCGCGCGCATCGATAACCTGCGACACGGCTTGCTACGGGCCTTCCCCGGTACAGGATTGACCCCACCAAGAGCGGGCCAGGATTCCGGTTCCGGTGCCGACGTTGTCGGGGCCGGCTCCTCTCAGAAAGACGATAGATGATGGCCGAACCTCTGATGGTGGGTACCTGCGGCTGGGAGCACGCCGTATGGGTGGATCAATTTTATCCGGCCGAACTGCCGGAGGATTGGCGCTTCTGTTATTACAGCAACAATCTGCGCAGCGTGCTGGTTCCAGGCAGCATCCTGGGCACAGCGACGCGTCCGCCGGTGACGCAATGGATGGAAGACAGCGATCCGGCATTCCGTTTTATCCTTGAGCTGCCGCCTGTACTCAGCAGCCCGCTGGAGCATGATCAGTGTGAGCGTGAACTGGATTCCTTTTTCCAGTTGGTGCAGCCGCTCCTGCCACGTACAGCCGGTCTGTTGTGGCGGCTGGCGCCGCAAACACCGGTGCTGTTGGACTGGTTCGAGCACCTCCTCAATCAGTTGACCCGCGCCGAACCCCTGTGCGTGGACCTGATGTCGCCGGCGTGGCGTGTACCTGCCGTCCTGGCCGCGGTGGAGCGTCAGGGTGCGGGCGTGACCTGGCATTGTGCCCGGGAAGAAGCACCGCCCCCCGGCGGCAAGCTGATGGTCGCCATGGCACCGGTGGCCGATGCGCGCACGGTTCGGGGCTGGATCGAGAAGCTGGCACAGTGGCAGGGCTACCGTCAGGATGCGCGAAGCGGGCTGTATTTCGAGCCGTCCGGACAATCGGCCAAGGCCGCGCAGGAAGCACGCCTGATTGCCGAACTCATGGGGGTGTAACGATGGACGTACTGGAAGTCATGCGTGGCCGGCACTCGACTCGCGCCTTTCTCGACCGGCCTGTGGCCCGCGATACGATCGAATCGATTCTCGATGTGGCGCGTTGGGCACCGAGCGGTGTCAACGCCCAGCCCTGGCAGGTGGCGGTGGTTACCGGCGCCATTAAGGAGCGCCTCAGCGTCGCGCTGCTTGCGGCGCGCGTGCAGCGCGAACCGGAACGTCCCGATTATTCCTATTACCCGAAGGAATGGATCGAGCCCTACAAGGGTCGGCGCAAGGCTTCGGGGTTGGCGCTCTATGCCGCCTTGCAGATCGCCAAGGATGACGCTGATGCGCGCCTCAAGGCCTGGAACAACAATTACCGTTTTTTCGGCGCTCCGGTCGGACTGCTTTTCTTTCTGGATCGCGCCCTGTCGCAGGGGTCGTGGGTCGATATGGGCATGTTCATCGAGAACGTCATGCTGGCAGCCCGCGCCCATGGGCTCGACACCTGCCCGCAGGCATCGCTTGCCGAGTATCCGGATCTGGTCCGTAATATTCTCGGCATGAACGAATCCCGTGCGTTGGTGTGCGGGATGGCGCTGGGTCATGCCGATCCTTCGCATCCGGTCAATCAGTACCGCACTGCACGCGAACCGGTGAGCGCCTTCACTTCCTGGTATGACTAATCGGGTCCGCGGACGGTTTGCACCATCACCAACCGGGCCGTTGCATTTCGGTTCGTTGGTGGCCGCCGTCGGCAGTTACCTGAGCACCAGGTCACAAGGTGGCGAATGGCTGGTGCGCATGGAGGACCTTGATCCACCGCGCGAGATGAAGGGGGCAGCTGACGACATCCTGCGAACGCTGGAAGGCTACGGTTTCGAGTGGGATGGCGAGGTGATGTATCAGAGTCGCCGCCACGATGCATACGAATCGGCACTCGAGGTCCTCAAGCATGACGGTGTGGTCTATGCCTGCGATTGCACGCGCAAGGAAATTGCCGATTCCAGCATTCGCGGCATCGAAGGGCCGGTGTATCCGGGAACCTGCCGGGCCGGAGCGCGAGCCGGACGCGGCGTGCGTGCCCTGCGGGTGCGCACCGACCGGGCCGTAATTCACTTTGAGGATCGGCTTCAAGGGGCACAGCGGTCAGTGCTGGAAACCGATATCGGTGATTATGTCGTCAGGCGTGCCGACGGGTTCTACGCCTACCAGTTGGCCGTGGTGATAGATGATGCGGAGCAGGGCATCTCGGAAGTTGTGCGTGGTGCCGATCTGCTGACATCGACGGTGCGACAGATTCACCTGCAACAATTGCTCGGCTTGCCAATTCCAGAATATCTGCATCTGCCGACAGCACTGAATTCACAGGGCGAGAAACTCAGCAAGCAAACACTGGCGAATCCCCTGTCCAAAGCCCGGCCGGTACCGGTATTGTGGCGGGTTCTGGCCTTTCTCGGTCAGCAACCGCCCAATGACTGGCAATCGCTGGGTATTCCGGAATTCTGGGCGGCGGCAATCGGCCGATGGTCGGAATCGGCTATACCACGACAGCTCGGTATCATTCTTCAAGCGCCGGAGTGACGAGGTTTGATTCGTGTCAACCGGCGTTGTAACAATGTCCGGTATGATTGCACCACAATAATGACCAGGAGACTGATAGCATGAAATTAAGAGGGTTGATTCCCGTTGCCGTCACGTTGTTGACCGTTGGTTGCGTCAGCAGCGGGACCCACGACGCTGTGCTCGCCGAACTCGATGCCTGCCGCAACGAACGACTCAAGACTCAGGATCAGGCCAAAACCGAGCTGGATGCCCAGTTTGTGGCACTGCAGAAGCTCGAGACCGAACTTGATGGCAAGATGCGTGAAATCGAGGCCTGCCAAAAGACGGCGGTGGCAGCCAACGAATACTCGGAGAAGCTCAAGCAACGCGAAGCCGACCTGCGTGGCAAGCTGCAGAAAGAACTGGCCGACAAGGATGTGACGATCAGCCGCCTCAAGGATCAGCTCTCGGTGCAGGTGATGGACAAGATCCTGTTCAAGACCGGGCGCGCCGACATCCAGCCGGCCGGCCAGGCGGTTCTCGAAAAATTGGCGGGGGTGCTCAAGGATACCGACGACATGATTCGTGTCGAGGGTCATACAGATAACGTGCCCATCGGTGTCGGTCTCAAGGATAAATATTACTCCAACTGGGAACTGTCCGGTGCGCGTGCGGCCAGCGTCGTACGTTATTTTCAGCATGGCGAGAACAAGATCGATCCGTTGCGTCTGGAGCCGGTGGGTTACGGCGAGTATCGGCCGGTGGCCCCGAATGACACCGCTGAAAACAAACAACGTAATCGCCGCGTGGAAATTGTGCTGACGGCGGTCAAGCCGCCGCTCGAATCGGCCCCGCCGGCCAAGGCGGCCGAGCCAGCATCAACACCTTAAAAATAATTCCTGCACGTCTAACCGCACCGGACGCGACGTGGTTAGACGTGCAGACGTTTCCGAATCTGGCGGAACGCAATCCAGTATCCGGTCACGCCGTAAGCGGCCAATACCGCGAGATGCAAAGCGACATCCGTCACCGGCAGTCCGGCCATCAGTGGCCGGATCAGTTGGACGGCATGAATCAGTGGAAGGCCGTACAGAATCTTCTGCATCAATTCCGGCAGGGCGGCGATCGGATAGAACACCCCCGACATCAGCATCAGTGGCATCATCACCAGGGTGGTGTAATAGCTGAAGGAGGCATAGCTGCTGGCCATGGATGTCATGATCAGCGCCAGGGCTGCAAAGGTCAGTCCGACCAGGAACAGAATCGGCAGCACCCACAGTGCCGACCAGCTGGACACCGCCCCCAGCGCCGTGGCCACCACCAGAATCCCGGTGCCGTGAATCAGACTTTTCGTTGCGCAATAGAAAATTTCACCCGCGAGGATGTCCTGGATTTCCAGCGGACTGGCGAGCATGGCATCGTAGCTCTTCTGCGGCACCATCCGGGTAAAGACCCCAAACAGGGCCTCGAAACTGGCTGTGTTCATGGCCGAGGCGGCGAGGATGCCGGACGCGAGAAAAGTCATATAGGGCATGTCCAGCTGACCGCCAATGAACAGCCCCAGCCCGTAGCCCAGCCCCAGCAGGTAAAGCAGCGGTTCGCCGAAATTAATGACGATGCTGGAGCCCATGAGTTTGCGCAGGACCAGCATATTGCGCGCCCAGATGGCAAAGGCAGCGTGGCGCAGGCGCGGAAGCGAAGGTGTGTCCATGATCAGTCGCGCAGCTCGTGGCCAGTGAGCTTGAGGAACACGTCCTCGAGGTTGCTCGGACGGTGCAGAAAGGTGAGGTCACGATGCTGTTCGAGCGTTGCGAGCAGCGAGCGGGCATCGCGGGTGTAGCAATAGTGTATGTCGCCGATCTGTTCAATGCGGGCACCGGGAATGTCCACGAGTACTGCCGCGGTCCGCTCGGCGGCCCCACGCACCTCCAACACCTCCGGTTCCACATGTCGATGGATGAGGTCGCGCGGGCTGCCGTGCTCCAGGACGCGACCATGATCGACGATTACCAGCTGGTCGCACAGGCGTTCAGCCTCATCCATGTAGTGGGTGGTGAGGAGCAGGGTGCGGCCCTCTTCACGCAATGCGCGCAGCCGTGCCCAGATCATGCGACGTACCTGCGGGTCGAGCCCGGTGGTGGGTTCGTCGAGAATGATCAATTCCGGCTGGTTAATAAGCGCCCGGGCGATGGTCAGCCGCCGCTTCATTCCGCCAGACAGGGTTGCGATCGGTGAATCGGCGCGGTCCGTGAGCTCGACGAAACCCAGAAGCGCCTGAATGCGCGATTCCACGTCGATCCGGGAGAGCCCGAAATAGCGTGCGTAGACGCGCAGGTTTTCGATGACGGTGAAATCCGGATCGAGGTTATCGGCTTGCGGCACGACCCCGCAGCGTGCGCGTACGGTACGGCCCGCGGCTGGCATTGGCTGTCCAAAGATATGGATCGTACCGTCTGACACCGGGGTAAGGCCGAGCATCGCCCGCAGGGCCGTGGTCTTGCCGGCTCCATTTGGACCCAGTACTCCAAAGCACACACCGGGCGGCACTTGCAGATCCAGATCACGCAGGACGATGCGTTCGCCAAAGCGTTTGGTCAAGCCACGGATGTCTACCACCGGTTTCATGGTCGCTACTGTACAGGTTTGTGACCTCCGGCAGAAACGGCACATTGCTTGCGGTCATGACACCGTGCCACACTCACGGGCGTGGGAGGTCGTGCATGGCGGGTAGTGATATTTTCTGGCTGCTCTTTCTGTTTCTGATGCTTCAGCCGATGGTGCGGCAGAAGGCACTGGAATTTGCACGCCGGCGAATCATTCAGCGGCTGGAACAACGCCGTGGTTCACGGGTCATCACCCTGATCCACCGTCAGGTATCGATGGCATTTTTCGGCATACCCGTGCTGCGCTTTATCGACATCAATGATTCGGAAGAGGTGATTCGCGCCATCCACCTGACCGACAAGGACACCCCGATCGATCTGATTGTCCATGCCCCCGGTGGGCTGGCGCTGGCTTCACTGCAGATCGCGCATGCACTCCGCGCCCATTCGGCCAAGGTCACGGTGCACGTACCGCACTATGCCATGTCCGGCGCCACGCTGATTGCACTGGCCGCGGACGAGATTGCCATGGACGATCATGCAGTGCTCGGCCCGGTGGACCCGCAAATCGGTCAGTATCCGGCCGCCTCGGTGCTGGCGGCCGTCAGTCGTAAGCGTGCTGACGATATCGATGACCAGACCCTGATTCTTGCCGATATTGCCGAGAAGGCGATTGCCCAGGTGAAGGGGGCAACGAAAACCTTGTTGGCTGATCACCTGCCGGAAGCCGAGGCCGAGCGCATCGCCGATACCCTGGCGACCGGCACTTGGACGCACGATCACCCGATTACCGCGGAGGTGGCGCGGCTGCTCGGTTTGCCCATCGTTCGTGAGTCGGAGGCGGAGGTTTATGCGCTTATGCGGCTTTATCCGCAACCGGTGCGCCAGCAACCGGCGGTCGAATACCTTCCGGAACGGCATACCCGGTAACCGCCAGCTCGGCCGGTGCACAGGTGCAGACTGGAACCCACTGGTGCTACGGCTGAAACGAGCGCCGGCAAGCCGCTGACAGCGCATTTCGTGAAGGGCATGGCCATCTTTGTGTACATCAATAGGCGTTTCCATGTGCGAAGGCGCCATCGATGAACAGAAATTCGGTTTCAATCCGATCTGACGGTATTGGAGTCAGACCACCCGGTTACGCAGCCGCCCGATCCCCTCGATCTCGCATTCGACCGTATCCCCGGACTTGAGAAATTCCGGTGGTGTACGGGCAAAGCCAACTCCGGCCGGGGTGCCGGTGGCGATGATGTCGCCGGGTTCGAGGCGCATACCCTGTGACAGGGTGCTCACGATGGTGGCGACATCGAAGATCATGTCGCGGGTGCTGGCGTCCTGCTTCGGTTCGCCATTTACACGACTACGCAGCACCAGATTCTGGGGATCAGGAATTTCATCGCGTGTGACGATCACCGGTCCCATGGGACAGCTGCCGTCGAGGCTTTTACCGAGAAAAAATTGCTTGTGTCGGAATTGCAGGTCGCGCGCCGAAATATCGTTGATCACAGTGTAACCAAAGACACTCTTCAGGGCGTGTTCGCGCGCAATGCCGCGTCCGGCCACGCCGATAATTACGCCCAGTTCCACTTCCCAGTCGAGTTCGTTCGTGACCCCGGGTTGGGCCGGGACAATGCCATGGGGGTCGTTGACCGACGTGACATTCTTGGTGAACACAATCGGGTGTTCGGGAGTGTTGGCATCCATGCCCTTGGCGCGGGCACTTTCCTCGGCGTGGTCCCTGTAGTTGAGGCCGAGGCACATGATGTTCTTGCGTGGACGGGGAATGGGTGCGCGCAGTTTCGCTTGCGCCAGCGGAACACGCACCGCACTTTGCCGCAGCTTGGGCAGACTGGCGCTGAGCCGCGCCCAACCCTCCGGCCCGGTGTCTATGAGTGCCAGCATCGTTTCCGGCCAACCGTCAGCGGCGGTCGGCAACAGCATGTCATTGCCGTCGAGGACGCCGAGGCGATCCAGGTGGTCAATTTCGAGTGTGGCGAGGCGCATCGTGCGAAACGCGTATCGTTCTGGCTCGGCCATGATCATGGCCGATCTCGTTCCGGGCATCAAGACAGCAGGTCACCGGTCAGTCGCTGGCGAGCGCCTGACCGGTGACATTGTTCAGCTGAAGTCGAGCGATGGACCGTGTTTTCGGGCTTCCACGGCGGACAGGATGCAGGAACGCAAATAACCGATATCGATCGGCTTGGTGATGTAGCCGTCCGCCCCGTGATCGATGCATTCCAGCATCGTGCTGACTTCGTTGGTTGCCGTGATCATGATCACTGGCAGGTGGCGGGTCCGGGGATGAGATCGAATGTGCTTCAGGAGCACCGTCCCGTTCATCGTGGGCATGTTGACGTCGAGCAGTACTACATCAAATGATTCCTTGGCGAGCAGATCGACGACCTCGGTGGCTCGGTTCACCGCCGTCACTGTGTATCCCGGGTTTTGCAGTTGCCGGGTGAGCAGACGGCAATTGAGGTCGTCGTCGTCAACGATCAGGATCCGCGTGATGGCCGGCGCCTTCGGAGATTCCGGTTCGCTTTTGACCGCTGTAGCGGGGCGCAGGCAGCGTTCTATGCGTGCCCGTACCAACGGGATCACCAGCGGTTTCACCAGGTAGTCCACGGCGCCCTGGGCCAGGCAGGTTTTGATGCTGTCGCTGTCATCGTGTGCCGATAGCATAATGACCGGAGTGTGGGCGCCGCGGACATGCGATCGCAGGCGCTTCAGGGTTTCGACCCCGTCCATTCCCGGCATCGCCAGATCAAGCAGGACCAGATCGAAACGCTGATGATCCAGGGCATCCAGGGCTTCCTGCCCGCTGGTGGCTATGGCCACACTGAATCCCTCCTGTGTCAACCGGCGCGATACGACCTGACAATTCACCGGGTCATCATCCACTACCAGAATGCTGGTGACGGCCCCGTTCTGGGGCCGGCGCGATTCCACTGTTCCTGCTATCGGCATATTTCCTCCATTGCCTGTCGTGCGAATCAGAATTCCGTTACGGGTTAATCACGGCGTAGCCTTGCATCTGGAAATCGGCCACGGCGATGTGCCCGCCCGGGACAAACTCGATGCCCGGAATCATGGTAGCGCGGGTGATTTTGAGATTGCGCGCTGCAGTCTGGCAGAGGTAGAACTTGATGCCCTTGGCCTGGGCAGCCTGCACCAACTGCACGAACGGATTGGGCGCCACGCCGGGCTGATTGTCGACTTGCGCGAAGACGCCATGCTGGGTGGTGGCGAGCACGCCACCGGATTCGAGAAATACCACCACGACCTCCACGTCCTTGCCAATGGTCATGCCGTGCACGTTCTCGTAATTGCGGGTCAGGTGATCAAGATTGGACAGAAACGTAGCGAAAGTGGTTTTCCCATCAGGGGCTCTCCGGATTGCCCCTTTGAAATCGAACATGAATGGATGGCTGACCGAAATCACGACCTTGGCGTGGTGACGTTCACGCAGGCACTGAGTCATGGCCTGGGAGCCGTATCCGAATTCATCGTCCATGGAGAGGGTGCTCTCAGGCTCCCAGTAGGATCCAATCGGACAAGTCATGGGATTCGGGTTGGCATTGTTGCTGTCTGCGGCAAATGCAGATGCGGAGAACAGAGTAGCAAATACCAGGGACAGTGCCCGAATGCGTTGAGATGAGAGATTCACGTGTTTCCTCCAGTGGTTGTTGGTTATTGCTTGTATCGCCCGATCCGCTTGGCATCAGAATCGTGATCGGTGATTCACGGCAGCCACGATGAGCCCGAGCCATGCAGCGGACAATCCCACTATCATGGTCCTGATCCCTGCGTATCGGAGATAATTGAGGTATTGCTGAAAGCCAGCACCCGAATAACCGGGCCCCTTATCCGCAGCGTTCCCTGCCGCCACATCGTTATTGCTATTGTCCGAATAACTATAGTGAAGATTCGGAAATGTGTAGGACATTTCCCATCACTGGGAAGATAAATAGGTAATTCAGATTATTCTGATTTAGTTTTTTGGTTTTCATTGCTTTTCAGGCAATCTCTTGTCTTTCTGCCGAGCTAAGTATTGGAACGGTAAGGAAAAGTCTGGGGTGGCCCCCGGTCCACCCACGCTTCGGGTACGCTCAACTAGAGCCGGATGCTATGACTATGCAGTGCGTTCTTTGGGGTGGGGGGTATGGCCGGGTAACCCATTGCCGATCAGTTCTACCAGCTCACCCATTTCCTGAAGCAAGTCAGCGATGGCCGGTTCGTTTGCGGTGGCCAGCTCAAATTCAAGGCGCTGACAAAGCTTGTGCAGTTCCGGGTATCCAAAATTTCCGGCGCTACCCTTGAGTGAATGGACCTTCAGTTTCAGGTCCGGGAAATCCCGCGTCTGGAAGGCAGAGGCAATCTCCTGACTGACGGCGGGTAACCGCTCGACAAATTCCGTGACCAGATCGAGCAGGCCCGGATCCATCTCAAGCAGGTGAGAGGCGATGGGGCCGCGGTCGTGCGCCGGTATTCGGCTTCGCGGCATCTGGCGGGCGAGGTTCTCGTGCAGCTTTTGCCGGTCAATCGGCTTGCTCATGAAATCATCACACCCGGCCGCGAGACAGGCCTCAACGTCTTCGCGGGTGGCATTGGCCGTGAGCGCCACAATGGCTCCCCGATAACCCCGCTGTCGCAGCGTCCGGGTTGCTTCGAGGCCATTCATGACCGGCATCTGCATGTCCATCAGAATCAGGTCATATGGGTTCAGCAGGGCCATGTCCACGGCCAGCTGGCCGTTTTCGGCGATAGAGACCTCGGCACCGGAGCGGCGCAACAGCAACGAAACCAGCTTTTGGTTGTCGATGTTGTCTTCCGCCAGCAGCACGTGTCCAGCCACCGATATTTCCGTGGTTGGGGATGGAACCAGCTTCATGACATTGGCTGGACGCGTGGCAATGAAGGTGCCGGAGGCCAGCGAACCGGTACGGACCGTCAGGGTAAAGCGGCTGCCCACGTCCGGAGTACTCTCGGCGACGATATCTCCCCCGAGGCGCACGGCCAGTTGTTTCGACAAATACAGGCCCAACCCGGTACCGCCGTACTCGCGGGTGGTCGAGGCATCTGCCTGGGTGAAGGCCTGAAACAGCTGGCCGACCGTTTGCGGGGTCATGCCAATACCGGTATCGATCACTTTGAAAGTCAGGGTCTCGAGTGTGGGGTCGCAGCCCACCTGGATCCGCACGGCGCCCCGTTCGGTAAACTTGATGGCATTGTTACAGAGGTTGATCAGGATCTGCTTGAGACGCAGCGGGTCACTGGTGATCTGGGTTGGCAACGGGTAGAGATATTCGATCTCAAACTGCAGGCCCTTGTCTTCGGCCAGCAGGGAAACGATGGCTTCGACATCTTCCATGATCTCAAAGGGATTCACCAGGATGGATTCAATCTCGATTTTGTCGGCATCGACCTTGGAGACATCCAGGATGTCATTAATGATGCGCAGCAGATGGTTGCCGCTGCGAATAATCGTGCGGATGGCGTCAATGCGTTCGGCAATTGGCTGTTTGGAGTCCAGCAGCGATTCGGAAAAGCCGATGATGGCCGTGAGCGGGGTGCGGATTTCATGGCTCATGTTGGCAAGGAAGGCACCTTTGCTGCGATTGGCGGCCACGGCTTCATCGCGCAATACAGCCAGTTCCCGGGTGCGTTCAGCCACGCGCTGTTCCAGCAGGTCGGTAGCGCGCTTGAGGGCTTCGACGTTGTAGGCCACATTGCGAGCCATGGTGTCGAAGGCCTGACCGACAATCGCTACCTCGTCGTGTCCAGCCAGCCAGGTGCGGGCATCAAGGTCACCCTTGGCCAGTCGTTGCGCGGCCGTGGTCAGCACGTCCAGCCGACGTGTTAATAAATGACCGATCAGGATGCCGACAATGGCGATGATCGTCATTCCCACCAGGGCAATTGAGATGCCGAGATTACGCACGTCGCGACTGGTTTGCATCAGTTGCTCGTGCGAGAAGCGGATGGCAAGCGCACCAATCGATCCGCTGCTGTTGAAAATCTCGCGGGTCAGCCAGCGGTAGTTTTCGTTATTTTTGACCGTTGGCAACGGGTTGCCGATCATGGCGTGGTCATTGCTGACGACCACGCGCCCGCGCCGGTCTGCCACCAGCACCAGGTTGACATGCGGATCCATGACAACTTCTTCGATATAAGGCTGCAGTTCGTCGTATTCCGAAGTCAGCAGGGCGATACGACTGAGATTGCCCAGCAGGTGGTGCATGACCTGCTCGTTGGCCTCGAGGCGTTTCTCGGTTTCAGCCTGGGAGTAGCGCAGCGTTACACCCAGCACGGCTCCCATCATCCCGGCTTCAAGCAGAAAGATGATGGCGGCAATCCGGTACTTCAGGGAGTACCGGAGCCGGTGTAACAACTGTTTCAGCATGGGCGGCTATTTGCTCAGTTCGCGCACGACGTTGTAGTCCGCATCGGCTGTGGCCACAAACGGAGTGAGCGCGCCACGATTGAGAATAGCCATGCCTTCTTCAGTATTGCTCCAGCTGATGATGCGGTCGCGAAGCTGCGCACGTTGGGATACCGGTACCCGCGGGTGTACGACAAACAGCGAGGAAGGGATCTCGCGTGAAGTGGTGATGGTCTTCAGATGGAGCTGCATCTTGTTTTCGAAAAAGCGCACGGACGGTGCGGCGGTGCCACAGGCATCGGCTTCACCGATCACCACTTTTTGCATGCACGAAACATGGGAACGATGATGGGTAATTGTTACGTCCTTGTCCGGTACGAGGCCATGGGCTCGCAGGTGATTGCGGATCAGAATGCTGACGGCCGCCGATTCCGGTGGTAAAGCAACCCGTTTTCCCCTCAGGTCCTTGATGGTTTTAATCGGGCTGTCTGCCAGTGTGACCACGAGCCCATTCAGCTTTTCCGTTCGGGTGGCCAGCGGTAAATATCCGAAACGATCCGCAATGCGGACATATTCAAATGGCTGGACAAAGGCGATATCAAATTTCTGGTCGTCGAGAAGCTCTGAAAAGCGTTCATAGGTGGTGCTGGTGGCCAGCACCACGTCCTTGCCGAGATGCCCGCTGAAGTCCTTGGCCATCGGGCCAAAGACATTTTCGAGATCACGCGGTGGCAGGTGTGGAAACACACCCATCAGGTATTCCTTCTTTATCGTGTCAGCATGATTCGGTATCGATATCGTCAATAGAAGGGTGGTGACAACAAGCAATGAGGTTAGCAACAGTCGTTGCGGCACGACATAACCGATGCGCATAGAGATCCCTGGAATTTTGGTGTAGTGGCCACTTAATTCTAGACAACGATTCCAAGGTTGCGACGTCGCCGCTGAGGTAAATATTAGAAGACCATGATTTATGAAGGTGGCCGCTATTCAATCCCGGATACATGTGCTGGTACTGAACGTCCAAGATAAAACCGTTACACCCGGCTAGGACGCAATGTGGCCCATGTGCCCGGACTGGTAGTCGCCAAATGCCTGCTCGATTTCCTCGCGGGTGTTCATGACAAACGGTCCGTAGCGTGCCACCGGCTCATTGAGTGGCTGGCCGGCAAGCAGCAGGAGGTCAGCCGGTAGTGTGGCATCGCTAGAGGCCACGGCCAGACGCACAACATCGCCGTCACCCAATCGGGCCATTTGGCCCTCACACACCAGTTTCTGTTCCTTGCCTGCCTGCACTTCGCCGGAGATTTGGTATACGAGGGCGCTGTACCCGGCGGGCACGGCCTGTTCCAATTCGCCACCGGGTTGAATCGTGAAATGGAGAAAGGTGATCGGAGTGCGGGTTTTGATCACCGCGCTCAGGCCGAGTGATTCGCCGGCGATTACGCGCACCTTGACCTTGCCATCAGCACTGATGGCTTGTGGAATCTCGGTGCCCGGAATTTCCTGGTAATGTGGTTTGATCATCTTGTCGCGCGCCGGCAGATTCACCCAGATCTGGAAGCCGTGCATCACGCCACCATTGCGCATGAACTCATCGGACGGCAACTCCGAATGCACCACACCGCTGCCGGCAGTCATCCACTGCACGTCACCGGGCGCCAGTTTGCCGGCATGTCCGGCCGAGTCCTTATGCTGGAATCCGCCAGACAGGAGATAGGTCACGGTCTCGAAGCCGCGATGCGGATGGTCGGGCGCACCGATGCCTTCGCCCGGCCCCCAAGTCACCGGACCGAGGTGGTCGAGCAGCAGGAACGGGTCGACCTGCATCAGTCGCTGAGTTGGAAACGGTCTTCTGACAGGGAAGCCACCGCCTTCGAGTATGCGAACACTATCGACAACGGAGATGACGGATCGCTCACTCATGGCGGGGTCTCCAGAATTAACAAGGGCGGGCCGGAGCGACCCGCCCGGTGTTCCACAATTACTTCTTGTCGACACTCATCGGACCTGAACCGAAGGCCATGACGTATAGCATGCCTCCCATCAGGCTGAGGTTTTTCATGAACATGATTTGCTGGATCATCTGCTGATCGGCCGGCAACGTCCAGTAATTGTGGAAGATGAAGGTTACCGGGATCATCCACAGGAACAGTGCAGCGGCGCCGATCCGGGCCTTGTAGCCGGTAACGATCAGGAGGGCCGCACCGACTTCGATGATAATGGTGATTACCAGTAATACCTCGGCCATTGGCAGGCCCTTGCTGGCCATGTAGCCGGCGGTTCCGGTGAAACCACTGATCTTGTTGAGCCCGGATTGCAGGAAAATCAGTGACAGCAGGATGCGCCCGGCGAGCGGGCCGAATTTATTGATCATACCTTGCATGGTGTGCTCCTTGGATTGTATAGGGGTATAGATTTCCGCGAATCGACGCGGTCTTGCTAGACGCAAGTCTTTCGGCTTTCTGCGCGGCCATCACGGCCGGGCGTGCAGTAACCCGCCAGGTAGTCGGTCAGTACCAGCCACGGCGCAAGATCAACTTTGAGCCGTCGACTCCATCGCCACACAACAAATCTGTCCAGCTGGATGTCCACGCTGGCCTTACGCAGGGCGATAGGCGAGGCGAGGGAACAGACTCCGAGCAGTAAGCAAAGCTTCATTGTTTCGTTTCTCACGAAAACTTCATGGCAGGTCGAAAAGCAGCACTTCTGCATCGTGGCCCTGGCTAAGAAGGATTTGCGTTTCATTTTCGATGCGCGCACCATCGCCGGCGGATAACGTAGAACCGTTGACGGTCACTCCTCCGCGCGCGACGTGAAGATAGGCGCGCCGACCAGCCGCGAGCGTGTGCGAGGTGCTCTGGGCGTTGTCCAGCTTCGCGGCGTAGAGCCGTGCATCCTGGTGAATGACAACCGAGCCGTCACGTCCGTCTGGTGAGGCAATGAGCCGCAGGGTTCCTTCGAGATCGCTGGTCGTGAAATGTTTTTGCTCATAGCCAGGCGCATGTCCCTGTCGGTCCGGCACAATCCAGATCTGCAGGAAATGCACCAGCTCCGAATTCGAAGCATTGAACTCGCTGTGGCGCACACCGGTGCCGGCGCTCATGCGCTGCACATCGCCAGGGCGGATTACTGATCCATTGCCCATCGAGTCCTTGTGCTCAAGCGCGCCTTCCAGCACATAGCTCACGATTTCCATGTCGCGGTGACCATGGGTTGGAAAGCCCGCGCTCGGCTGGACGCGGTCTTCGTTGATAACGCGTAGTACGCTAAAACCCATATGCGCCGGATCGTAATAGTCGGCAAATGAGAATGTATGGAAGCTATCCAGCCAGCCGTGATTGGCGTGACCGCGGTTGTTTCCTTTACGTATCTGGATCATGAGATTGTCTGTAGTGAGTCATGAGTGATGAGAATATCCTTGTAAATTAATCAGGAATAGAGAAGAATTCTGCTAATGTTATTCAGATAATCTGAACATATGAGATTAACCATTGATTCACTTATTGTTTTAGATTCAATTGATCGCCACGGCAGTTTTGCTTCAGCAGCCGAAGCCCTGCATCGGGTGCCTTCCGCGATCACCTATTCTGTTCAGAAGCTCGAAGAAGATCTGGATATTTTGATCTTTGACCGCAGTGGTCATCGCGCGCAGCTTACCGAGGCCGGACGCGAGCTGCTTAAGGAAGGACGGCGATTGCTACAGGCTGCGGACGAGCTGGTGGCGCGCACCAAACGCGTGGCCAGCGGTTACGAAGTGGAACTCAGAATTGCGGTCGACAGCCTGATCCCGATCGATCGACTGTTCCCCCTGGTCGATCAGTTTTACCGGCATTCTTGCGGTACCCGTCTGAAGTTACTAACCGAAGTGTATGGCGGGATGTGGGATGCGCTGGTCACGCAGCGTGCGGATCTGGCGATTGGCGCGCCCGGAGAAGGACCGCCTGGTGGCGGTTACAGCACGCGTCCATTGGGGCTGGTGCAGTGGGCGTTCATGGTGGCGCGGGACCATCCATTGGCCAGTGCACCCGAGCCCATTCCTCCAGAAGTGATCATGCCATACCGCTCCATCGCGGCGGCCGACAGCTCGCGCAGTCTTCCACCCCGCACCAGCGGTTTGCTCTCCGGCCAGGACGTCCTGACGGTACCGGATATGCAGAGCAAGATCGCCTGTCAGCGGGCCGGGCTGGGGGTGGGTTATTTGCCGCTGCATCTGACGCGTCAGGATGTGATAGATGGCAAGCTCGTGATCAAACAAGTCGTCGAAGTGCGAAACGGTACCCCACTGTTTCTGGCGTGGTCGACACAGCATCGGGGCGAGGCCATGGCGTGGTTGCTCAATCGGCTCGATGAGGCGAACTGGCGGGAGAATCTGCTGGCCTGACTGGCGCCTTGCCGAACTTGAATGATCGTACCCTCGGCGTATGATCTTTCTGCCCGACGGAAAACCGGGAGCGGCTATCTCATCGTGTTACAGGAGGTTGCATGATCGCGTTGATGGTCAATGGCGAGTCCCGCAAGGTCGATGTGGACCCATCCACCCCGTTGTTATGGGTGTTGCGCGACACGCTCGGACTGATGGGTACCAAGTACGGATGCGGCATTGCCGTGTGTGGAGCCTGTACGGTGCATGTCGATGGTGAACCCGTGCGCGCCTGCATTACGCCCATATCGTCTCTCGCCGGCAAGGCAATCACCACAATTGAAGGTCTCTCGGCGGACAACGGCCATCCGGTGCAACGTGCCTGGATCACCGTGGATGTGCCGCAGTGCGGGTACTGCCAATCCGGACAAATCATGTCGGCCGCCGCGCTTTTGGCGAAGCACCCATCACCGACCGATGCCGATATCGATCAAGCCATGTCCGGTGTGTTGTGTCGGTGTGGTACCTATTCGCGTATCCGACGTGCCATCCACCTGGCAGCGGCGCCCGCAAAAAGCACGGCCACCAAGAAAGGCGATGAACCATGAGCGATCGCAAACCCCCCGAGGCGATTGATCAAGGACGTCGCACCGTTCTCAAGATTGGCGCCGCGGCGGGCGGCGGATTGCTGATCGGCTTCCATCTTCCATGGCTGACGGGCGAAGGCGTGGCGCAGGCCGCCGGCCAGGATTTTTCACCCAATGCCTGGATTCGGATTGGTACCGACGATAGCGTGAGTTTGCGGGTCGCAAGTTCCGAAATGGGCCAGGGTGTTTTCACTGCCGTGCCGATGCTGCTCGCCGAGGAGCTGGAGTGTGACTGGAAGCAGGTGAAGGTCGAGATGGCTCCAGCCAACAAGTCCTATAACAATCCGATTTTTGGCCGGCAATCAACCGGCGGCAGCGCGACCATCCGTGGCTTCTATATGCCGCTACGGCAAGCGGGTGCAACCGGGCGTGAACTGCTGGTTCGCGCGGCGGCCCAGACCTGGGGAGTGAAGGAAGCCGAATGTCATGCCGAGAACAGCACGGTGTTCCACAAGACATCCAATCGTCGTTTGCGTTATGGCGAGCTGGTCACCCGGGCGGCGGGCTTGCCGGCGCCGGGTGAGGCCTTTCTCAAGGATCCCAATGAATTCCACTTGATCGGCAAACCGACGGCGCGACTCGATACCCCGCAGAAGGTCAATGGCACGGCCATTTTCGGGATTGATGTCCGGATTGCCGGCATGCTGACGGCCATGGTGGCGCGCTGCCCGGTATCCGGCGGCAAGATGAAAACGTTTGATGCCAGCAAGGCCAAGGCGGTAAAAGGCGTGCGCGCCGTGTTGCCCATTCACTCGGGTGTGGCCGTAGTGGCCGACAACTTCTGGAGCGCACAGCGCGGACGCGATGCGCTGGTGGTGGAGTGGGAGGAGGGCGCCAATGCAGCGACTTCCAGTACTCAATACCGCGAGAGGCTGGAGCAGTCACTCAAGTCCAAGGCCGCGGTGGCGCGGGACGAAGGGGATATGGCGAAGGCCGGGCAGGCAGCGGCCCGCAAGGTTGAGGCGGATTATGAGGTGCCGTACCTGGCGCATGCCTGCATGGAACCAATGAATTGTACGGTTCGCATCACAGATCGCGGTTGTGAAATCTGGGTACCGACCCAGAACCAGTCCCGTGCCCAAAGCGTCGCTAGCAAAATCACAGGATTGCCGCCGGAAAAAATCCTGATCCATACCACCTTTCTGGGTGGTGGCTTCGGGCGTCGCGGAGAGCAGGATTTTCTCGCCGAAGCGGTGGAGCTCGCGTTGCGCACCCGGGCACCGATCAAGGTCATGTGGACCCGGGAAGATGACATCCAGCATGATTTCTATCGGCCCGCCACATTGAATCGCTTCCTGGCGACACTCGATGCGGATGGAAAGCTGACCGGGTGGCATCACCAGATGGCAGGGGCGTCCATTATGGAACGGGTATTCCCGAACAGCCTGAAAGATGGCATTGACCGGACCTCGGTCGAGGGCGCTGCCAATCTGCCTTATGCCATCCCCAACCAGAAAGTCACCTGGATGAAGGAAGCAGGGCCATTGCCGGTCGGATTCTGGCGCTCGGTGGGCAGTTCCCAGAATGCGTTTGTGACAGAGTGTTTCCTTGATGAAGTGGCCAAAGCTGCCGGCAAGGATCCATTTGAATTTCGGCGCGCACTGTTGGCGCTGCATCCTCGTCATCTGGGCGTACTGGAGCTGGCAGCCCAGAAGGCGGGTTGGGGAACGCCCTTGCCATCCGGCCGGGCGCGCGGCATCGCCGTGGCCGAATCGTTCGGCAGTTATTGTGCGCAGGTGGCGGAGGTTTCGCTTGAGAAAGGGCAGATTCGCGTGCACCGCGTGGTGTGCGCCATCGATTGCGGCACCGTGATCAACCCTGACACGGTCACCGCGCAGATGGAGTCCGGTATTGTCTATGGCCTGACCGCCGCCCTCAAGGGCGAAATTACGATCAAGAACGGACGTGTCGAGCAGAGCAATTTCCACGACTATCCATTGCTGCGCATCGATGAGATGCCGGTCGTCGACGTGCATATTGTAAAGAGTATCGAAAATCCGGGTGGCGTCGGTGAACCCGGGACACCGCCGATTGCGCCGGCAGTGGCTAATGCCGTGTTTGCCATTACCGGCAAGCCGGTGCGCCGCCTGCCGATCCGGCTATAGGGGAGAACGTGCGCGACGCCGATCGCGAGGTTCTGGAAACGGCAATGACCTGGCTGGCCGCGGGTCAGGGGGTATACCTGGTCACGGTGGCCAGGACCTGGGGATCATCGCCGCGGCCGCCGGGTTCGTTGCTCGTGGTGCGAGCCGACTCCGGGCAGTTTGTCGGGTCGGTATCAGGCGGCTGTGTCGAAGACGATCTATGCGCGCGTCTTGCCGCTCACGGCACGAAAATGTCCCTCCCGCGCCTTGAGACCTACGGGGTCACTGCCGACCAGACCGCTCACTTTGGCCTACCCTGCGGCGGACGACTGGAACTGTTGGTGGAGCGTCTTATGACCGCGGAGATGCTGCGGCCGCTGTTGCGCGCTATCGACGACCGCGTGCGCCTGGCGCGCCGGGTGTGTCTCGCCACCGGAGAAGCCAGCCTGCATCGCCCGTCCGATCAGGAAGAATTCCGCTTCGATGGCGCCAACCTGATCAAGGTGTTCGGCCCCGCATGGCGACTGGTGCTGATCGGTGCCGGGCAGTTGTCGCGATTCGTGGCCGAGATCGCTCAGGCACTGGAGTACAGCGTGATCGTATGTGAGCCGCGCGACGACCTGTCGGCTGCATGGGAAGTACCGGGTACTTTGCTCGACAGCCGTTCTCCGGATGTCGCGGTGATACAGCTGGCATGCGATGACCGTACGGCGGTATTGGCCTTGTCACATGATCCACGGCTGGATGATCTCGCACTGATGGAGGCGCTCTCCTCCAGGGCGTTTTATGTCGGGGCGCTTGGTTCGCGCGTGAACAGTGCCCGGCGTCGGGCGCGGTTGCATCAGGTGGACGTACCGGATACCGCCCTGGCCCGGTTGCACGCGCCAATCGGTTTGTCCATCGGCAGCCGCACACCGGCGGAAATCGCGATCGCGATATTGGCAGAGATCACTGCCGTTCGGCATGGCGTTACGCTTATCACCGGCAGTGTACTGCCGACCACAGCGCTGGACAGCGATACCGTGCTGGCAGAGCGACCGACGTGCAGCGAATCACCGGCATCCTGCTAGCCGCCGGCAGTGGAACGCGTTTCGGCGGGAACAAGCTGCTGGCGTCGCTGGACAACGGCGTGGCGGTGGGAGTGCAAAGCGTACGTCAATTGCGCTCGGTGCTCGAGGAAGTGGTGGTGGTAATCCGGCCTGCTGATGCGGACCTGCAGCGGCTGCTGGCCGGGGAGTCCGTGATACTTGTCCCTTGTCCGCGTGCTCACGAAGGCATGGGGGCGAGCCTGGCCTGCGGCATCGCCGCTGCCCACGCTGCCGATGCCTGGCTCATTGCGCTTGCCGATATGCCTTATATCTCTACGCCCACATTGCAGCAATTGGCGGGGGCGTTGCAGGCTGGCCGCGAGCTGGTGGCCCCGGTTTATTCCGGGCAGCGTGGCCACCCGGTCGGATTCAGCTCCGACTATCGTACGGAACTTCTGGCCTTGCCAAAGACTGGAGGTGCGCGTTCAGTACTGACCCGATATGAAAATCGGATCACTCTGGTGGCTACAAATGATCCGGGGATTCTGCATGATATTGACGAGCAATCCGATCTTCCCTCGCCAGCTACCAGTTAATGCCGAAGCCGGCGTAAATTCAGGTACCAGACAGATCGTATCCCGGATTGATTCTGTTGCTGTTGCCGACATCGTGATGGATGCGTTTCGCCTCAATCGGATACGACAGATGATCGGTGCGAAACTCGACGTCCACCGCTGCTTGGAACGGCGTGGTCAGTTATTGTCGCTGAATGGAATCGGCATGCTGTGGATCACGTTCATTTGGCCAACACTGACACCAAGACCGATAAATGGATGGACGATGCCTTAGCGTGATGGCGAGCACAACTCGGGATACTTATTAATTGTCACGAGGTTCCTGATATGCTTCAGGCTCAGGGTGTAACGATCGAGTGCACATGACCTTCATCTGTGTCCGACGAATGGTTGGCTGACAAGCCACGGCATGGATGACTAGAATGCTCCCTGCGCTACGAAGGCCTATGGCCCAACCTACTGGATCCAGATTCTGAACATGTCGACAGGCGTCGGTACGGAAAACAGCAATTTGGTGGAACTCCGGGATGTCACCTTTCAGTACAACACCCGCACTATCCTGTCCGATCTGTCACTGACGATTCAGCGTGGCAAGGTCACCGCCATCATGGGTGGCAGTGGTTGCGGTAAGACTTCGCTGCTCAATTTGATCGGCGGCCGGTTGCGGCCGGTACGCGGCCAGGTGCTCGTGGATGGTCTGAATGTGCCAGATCTCAACATGAAGGACCTGTACGCGCTGCGTTTGCGCATGGGCATGCTGTTCCAGCATGGTGCCTTGCTTACGGATCTGTCGGTATTCGAAAACGTGGCATTCCCGATCCGGGAGCACACTCGGCTCCCCGAGTCGCTGCTGCGGCACGTGGTGCTGATGAAACTGCAGACCGTTGGGTTGCGCGGCGCGCGCGATCTGATGCCGTGGGAATTGTCGGGTGGCATGGCGCGGCGTGTGGCGCTGGCGCGCACGATTGCCCTTGAGCCGATGATGATCCTGTACGACGAGCCGTTTACCGGCCTCGATCCGATTTCCATGGGAGTGATCGCCAAACTGATTCGCGAACTCAACCAGGTGCTGGGCATCACCTCAATTGTGGTGTCGCATGATGTGGCTGAAGCCTCAGCCATCTCCGACTATGCCTATCTGCTTGGTGACGGGCGCATTCTCGGCCAAGGTACGCCCGCTGAACTGCAGCAATCGGGCTCCCCGCACGTGCGCCAGTTCATGGATGGTCTGCCGGATGGTCCCGTACCCTATACCTACCCGGCTCGGAACTACCTCGACGACCTGCTGGAGGAGCACGCCTCATGATGTGGTTGCAGGCTATGGGTGCCGGAGTATTAAAAGCCGTCGAGCGGTTAGGCCGGGCCGGATTGTTCTTGGTGGAAATACTGGGCCATGCCGGCATACTGGTTTCGCGATTCTATCTGGTGGTGCAGCAGGTGTTTGCCGTCGGAGTGTTCACGCTGCCAATCGTGTTGGTGTCCGGTTTGTTTGTCGGCATGGTGCTGGGACTGCAGGGCTACAATACCCTGGCCAAATTTGGTTCAGCGCAGTCGCTGGGATTGTTGGTTGCCTTGTCATTGCTGCGCGAACTGGGACCCGTGGTCACGGCATTGCTGTTCGCCGGACGCGCTGGATCGGCTCTGACAGCCGAGATTGGCCTCATGAAAGCCACTGAACAGCTGGCCGGCATGGAGATGATGGCCGTGAATCCGATGATGCGGGTCATCACGCCGCGTTTTCTCGCCGGCATCATTTCGATGCCGTTGCTGGCCGCGTTGTTCAGTGCTATCGGTGTTTTTGGCGGAAACCTGGTGGGTGTTGGACTATTGGGAGTGGACAGCGGGGCCTTCTGGACAACCATGCAGGAAGGCGTCGATTTCCGCGAGGACATCGTAAATGGCGTTATCAAGAGTTTTGTTTTTGGAGTGGTGGTGACCTGGATCGCGGTTTTCGAAGGTTATGATGCTGTGCCCAATTCGGAAGGCGTAAGCCGTGCTACCAACCACACCGTGGTGTATTCCTCATTGGCCGTACTCGGCCTCGATTTCGTCATGACTGCACTGATGCTGGGAGAGATTTGACATGACCAACAGGAAAACCGTGGAAATATGGGTCGGCCTGTTTGTGACAGCCGGACTCGTGGCGCTGGCCATTTTATCCTTCCGGGTCGGGAACTTGACGACCACTGAAGTGACCAATGGCTATCACATCGAGGCACGCTTTGAGAACATCGGTAGCCTCAAGGCCCGGTCGGCAGTGACCATGGCCGGTGTGCGCATCGGCCGTGTCAGCAAGATCCAGATCGATCCCAATACCTACCAGGCAAGGGTCATCATGAACATTGATGGCCGTTTCCGGAACCTGCCGGTGGATACCGGCGCCACGATTCTGACGGCCGGTTTGCTCGGAGAACAGTATGTGGGACTGGAACCCGGAGGCGCCGAAGAGTATCTAAAGGACGGTGATCGCATCAAGGTGACCCAGTCAGCCATGGTGCTGGAAAAGTTGATCGGCCGCGTGCTGACCATGTTTATCGAGAAGCCCGCGGACAACAAGAAATAAGGAGAATGCCATGCGCAAGTTGTTATTGCTGACGTTTGTCCTGGTGCTGAGTGTCCTCGGCGTGGTTCGTGCCGAGGTGGCACCGGAGCAGCTGGTCCGGTCCACGGCCGACGTCATCCTGAGCGAAATCAAGAAGAACCGCGAGGTCTACTCCAAGGACTACGCCAAGCTCTACAAGATGGCCGACGAGAAAGTACTGCCGCACTTTGATTTCCGGCGCATGTCGCAATGGGTGCTGGGCCGGTCGTGGCGGGACGCCACGCCCGAGCAACGCGAACAGTTTGTGGCGGTATTCCGCGATTTGCTGGTGCGCACCTATTCAACGGCACTGCTGAATTACAAGGACCAGGAAATTATCTATCTCCCGGTTCCGGTGCAGGCCGGCAGCGACGAAGCGCTGGTCAAGACCGAGGTCAAGCAGGGCGGTGGTCAGCCGAACATTCCGATTCACTACAGTTTCTACAAGAACCGGGATGGCCAATGGAAGGTCTATGACGTGACCATCGAAGGCGTTAGCCTGGTTACCAATTATCGCTCTGTGTATGCCACCAAGATCCGGGAAAAGGGCATTGATGCCCTGATCAGCGAGATCGGCGACAGCAACAAGAAAGCGCTGACGACGCGGAAATGACTGAGCATCAGTCCGTCCAGGGTGCGCTGACCTTTGACACGGTGCCCGACTGGTTTGCCAAGGGGTCCGGCTGGTTCAGCGGCGACGGCGAGCTGATTATCGATCTGGCCGGGGTCACGCGCACCGATAGTGCCGGGCTGGCGCTGCTGATCGAATGGCTGCGGCTGGCGAGAACCGCAAAACGCCCACTGCGGTTTACGAATGTTCCGGATCAGGTGCAAACGCTGACCCGCATCAACGGATTGCAGGACGCGCTCTTCCCGAGCCAGGCATGACCGCAGCCGTCACGATCCGCGGCGTTCACAAGCGTTATGGCCAGGTGCGGGCCCTGCGCGGTGTAGACCTCGATATTGCCCGCGGCGAATTCTTCGGCCTGCTCGGACCGAACGGTGCCGGAAAATCCACACTCATCAATATTCTTGCTGGTTTGGCGCGGCTCGATTCGGGTCAGGTGGCGGTACTCGGCTTTGACGTGATCCGCGACTACCGGCAGGCACGCCGTGCGCTTGGTATTGTTCCACAGGAACTGGTCTACGATCCGTTTTTCAGTGTGCGCGAAGTATTGAACCTGCAAGCCGGTTACTTCGGCCTCGGGCGCGAGTCCCGTGGCTGGGTCGAGGAGCTGATGCAGGCGCTCGGGCTCGCCGACAAGGCCAACGCCAATCTGCGAGGTTTGTCGGGTGGCATGAAGCGCCGAGTGCTGGTTGCACAGGCGCTGGTGCACCGTCCGCCGGTGGTGGTCCTGGATGAGCCGACCGCGGGTGTCGATGTGGAGTTGCGCCAGCAGCTATGGCGGTTTATTCGCCGTCTGCACGGCGACGGCCATACCATTGTCCTCACGACCCATTACCTGGAAGAGGCAGAGTCGCTGTGTGAGCGAATCGCCATTCTCGATCAAGGCCAGATCATCGCGCTCGACAGCAAGGCTGGCCTGCTGGCGCGCGGGATGGATCGCCAGGCGCTCACCGTACATACCGTGGATCCGCTTGATCACCTCCCGCCGGCTCTGGAACCGCTGCTCAAACACCGGCGTGGCAACGAGCTGGTTTTTCAGCTGCATCGTCAGACCGATTCGATCGCTGGCGTGCTGGACGCCTTGCGTGACGCCGGTGTCACGATTGCCGACCTGCATACCGAGAAACCGGATCTTGAGGACGTGTTTCTGGAGCTGACCCGCAAGGAGCAGCGCGCATGAGCGTTCGCGGTTTCGCCGATCGGAACAAGGCGAGGGCCGCGCGCCAGGGATGGCGCCTTCGCGGTTTCGCCACGTTGCTGCACAAGGAATTGCTTCGCTTTGGCAAGGTGGCGCTGCAGACGCTTTTGGCACCGGTGCTGACGGCCTTGCTCTATTTGCTGGTATTCGGGCATGTGCTCGAAGCACATGTGCAGGTGTTTCCCGGTGTTCGTTATACTGCGTTCCTGATTCCCGGGCTGATGATGATGTCGGTGTTGCAGAATGCCTTTGCCAACAGCTCGTCAAGCCTGATCCAGTCGAAGATCACCGGCAATCTGGTGTTCGTGCTACTGACGCCGTTGTCGTCGGCAGAACTCTATCTGGCCTTTGTGCTTGCGGCGGTGCTGCGAGGTGTGGCAGTGGGCCTGGGGGTGTATGGGGTGGCGCTGGTGTTTGTTCCGCTGCCGTTACACAGCAGCATGACCGTGCTGGGTTTTCTGGTGCTGAGCAGCGCGGTGCTGGCGAGTCTGGGGGTCATTGCCGGTTTGTGGGCTGACAAGTTCGACCAGCTGGCCGGCTTCCAGAATTTCATTATCATGCCGCTGACCTTCCTGTCCGGCGTGTTCTATTCCATACACTCATTGCCAGCTTTCTGGCTGGCCGCATCGCACTTCAATCCGTTCTTCTACATGATCGACGGCTTCCGTTACGGATTTTTCGGTGTTTCGGATGTGAATCCGTGGCTGAGCCTGGGCGTGGTATTGGCCACCCTGATCGTGCTGGCCGGATTGTCGCTGGAATTGCTGCGGCGCGGGTACAAAATCCGCAGTTGAGATAGGCCTACAAAGTTTCACCCTTTATCCGGATCGCCCGACCAGCGTATGCTGGCGCCCCTTGTAAACCGGCGGGGACGACCCGATAACACTGTTCATCATGACTCGAGCCGAAGACATCCAGCGTCTCATTGAAGCCGGCCTGCCCGGCGCGCAGGTGCGTGTACTCGGTGACGACGGTCAGCATTTCGAGGCCGTGGTGGTCTCGCCCGACTTTGCCGGCAAGAGCCTGGTGCAGCAGCATCAGATGGTATACCGGGCGCTGGGCGCGAATATGCGCGATGGCATTATTCACGCGCTGTCGCTCAAAACCCTGACCCCCGAACAATCAGTCGCCGAAGCCGGGCGCTGAAATACCGATTTATCCCTGGAGAGCATTCCATGAACGTCCAAGACAAGATTCGCCAGCAGGTCGAGAGCAACGACATCGTTCTCTATATGAAGGGAACGCCGCAGTTTCCGCAATGCGGGTTCTCGGGTCGCGCCACCCAGTTGCTGCAGGCCTGCGGGGCCAAATTTGCCACGGTCGACGTGCTTGCCGATCCGGAGGTTCGCGAAGGCATTAAACAGTACGGCAACTGGCCGACCATTCCCCAGTTGTACATCAAGGGCCAGCTGATCGGGGGTTCGGATGTCATGATGGACCTGTATCAGAAAGGCGAGTTGCAGAAACTGGTGGCCGAGGCGCAGGGCACCAGCAAAACCAGTTAGAAAGCAAGGCCTTCCGGTGTAAACTAAAGGGCCGCCCTGTCAGGGCGGCCTTTTTTATTATTGGCCTTTTGGCCCAGGCATCCCGGAACATGGACAAACTGATCGTCTACGGTGGCACTCCCCTTAAGGGCGAAATTCGCATTTCCGGCGCCAAGAACGCCGCGCTGCCGGTGCTGGTGGCGTCGTTGCTGGCAGACGGCCCGCTTGAGATCGGCAATGTCCCGCACTTGCAGGACATTACCACTACCATGGAGTTGCTCGGGCGCATGGGCGTGGCGCTCACGGTCGGCGAGAAGATGACGATCGAGGCTGACGCAACGCACGTGAATTCGGTGCGCGCTCCGTATGAGCTGGTCAAAACCATGCGTGCCTCGATCTTGGTCCTGGGTCCGTTGTTGGCACGTTTCGGCGAGGCTGAAGTGTCGCTGCCGGGCGGCTGCGCGATTGGTTCGCGTCCGGTGAATCTGCACATCAAGGGCCTGCAGGCGATGGGTGCCGAAATCAAGATTGAGGAAGGCTATATCAAGGCCAAGGCCAAGCGCCTTCAGGGTGCACGCATCTTCATGGATGTGGTGTCGGTCACCGGTACCGAGAATCTGATGATGGCCGCCACGCTGGCCAATGGCGTGACGGTCATCGAAAATGCCGCTCGCGAGCCGGAGGTGACCGATCTGGCCGACTGCCTCAACAGCATGGGCGCGAAGGTGTCCGGCGCCGGAAGCGACGAAATCACCATCGAAGGCGTTGAGCGACTGGGCGGTGGACGGCACATGGTGATTCCGGATCGTATCGAGTCCGGCACCTATCTCGTGGCCGCAGCCATGACCGGCGGTTCCATCAAGTTGCGCCAAACCCGGCCACACCTGGTGGAGGCTGTGCTCGACAAGCTGCGCGAAGCCGGCGCCATCATTGAAACCGGCGAGGACTGGATCAGTCTCGACATGCAAGGACGCAAGCCGAAAGCGGTCAGTGTGCGTACCGCACCATACCCGGCATTCCCGACTGATATGCAGGCGCAGTTCATCGCCATGAACGCAGTCGCCGATGGCGCCGCCAGTGTTACCGAGACCATCTTCGAGAGTCGCTTCCAGCACGTGCAGGAACTGGTGCGCCTGGGTGCGGACATTGAGGTGCGCGGGAATACCGCCATGACCCGCGGCGCCGCACGACTGCGGGGCGCGCCGGTGATGGCCACGGATCTGCGCGCCTCGGCCAGCCTGGTGCTGGCTGGGTTGGTGGCCGAAGGCGAGACGTTTATTGACCGCATCTACCACATCGATCGTGGCTACGAATGTATTGAAGAGAAGCTNNGGGCGGATTCTGGAAGAAAGCCTGCCGCTGCTGGCGCGTGCCGGCATCGAACCGGTCGAGAATCCGCTCAAGAGCCGCAAACTCATCATCGATACCAGTCTCCCGGGCACGAAGATTGTCGTCATCCGCGCCGCCGATGTGCCGACCTACGTGCAGTTCGGTGCCGCCGATCTTGGTATCGCCGGTCTCGATGTCTTGATGGAATATGAAGACAACGATCTGTACCAGTTGCTCGATCTGGGTATTGCCCGCTGCCGATTGATGGTGGCCGAGCCGGTTGGGCTTGCTGCGAAGGATGACCCCAAGTCCTGGACGCGGGTGCGGGTGGCCACCAAGTATGTGAATCTGACCCGCAGGCACTTTGCCGCCAAGGGTATCCAGACCGATATCATCAAGCTGTACGGGTCGATGGAGTTGGCGCCGCTGGTTGGACTTTCCGACCGCATTGTCGATCTGGTCGAGACCGGCAACACCCTCAAGGCCAATGGCCTCGCCGAAGTTGAGCATATCGCCGACATCTCGGCCTGGCTGGTCGCCAACCAGGCATCCATGAAGATGAAGCATGCCGGCCTCAAGCCGCTGATTGAGCGGCTTCGCCAGGCGGTCGCGGGCTGATTCCATGACGCTCGCGATTCGACGTCTGAACAGCGTTGACCCCGGTTTTCGCGCTGCGTTCACGCAGCTACTCGACCGCGCCCAGGAGCTCGACCAGAAGGTCGAAGGCGTGGTGCGCGAGGTGATTGCAGCCGTGCGCAACCGCGGCGATGCCGCGCTCGTCGAGTACACCACCAAATTTGATCGCTGGACGCCGGCCTCGGCCACCGCACTGGAAATTCCGCGCGCGCGCCTGGCCGAGGCCGCCAAAAAAATTCCCGCCGCGCAACATGCCGCCCTCGAACAGGCCGCCGCGCGCGTGCGCGCCTATCACGAGCGCCAGCGCATCGATTCCTGGACTTATACCGAGGCCGACGGCACGCTCTTGGGGCAACAGGTCACGGCGCTCGATCGCGTGGGGCTCTATGTACCGGGCGGCAAGGCCGCGTATCCATCATCTGTATTGATGAATGCCATCCCTGCCAAGGTGGCGGGCGTGGCGGAACTCATCATGGTGGTGCCGACCCCGGACGGACAGCTCAATGAACTGGTGCTGGCCGCGGCGCACATCGCTGGGATTGACCGCGCATTTTGTGTCGGTGGCGCCCAGGCGGTGGCGGCGCTGGCTTACGGTACTGCTACCGTGCCCAAGGTCGACAAGATCGTCGGTCCCGGCAACATCTACGTGGCCACGGCCAAGCGCATGGTGTTCGGCGCGGTCGACATCGACATGATTGCCGGTCCCTCGGAGATTGTGGTGGTGTGCGATGGAAAGACCGATGCCGCGTGGGTGGCAATGGATTTGTTCTCGCAGGCCGAGCACGACGAGGACGCGCAGTCGATTCTGATCTCGCCGGACGCGGCCTTCCTTAAAAAAGTGCAGCAGGAGATGGATCGGCTGCTGGCCGACATGCCGCGTGCTGCAATTATTCGCGCCTCCATTGAAGGCCGTGGTGCGTTGATTCAGGTGCGTGACATGAACGAAGCGGCACAGATCGTGAATGAGATCGCGCCCGAGCATCTGGAGCTGTCGGTCGAAGACCCGATGACGCTCGCCAAGAAAATCCGCCACGCTGGGGCCATCTTCCTCGGCCGCCACACGGCCGAAGCGCTGGGCGACTACTGCGCCGGCCCCAACCACGTGCTGCCGACCTCCGGCACCGCGCGCTTCTCCTCGCCACTTGGGGTGTACGATTTCCAGAAGCGCACCAGCCTCATCCAGTGCTCACCGACCGGTGCCTCGGAACTCGGCAAAATCGCTTCGGTCCTCGCTCACGGCGAGGGCCTCACCGCGCACGCGCGTTCGGCCGAATACCGCGTCAAGAAATAATTCGACTTCACTGCCGAGGCACCGGACGCTTTGAGTGCTTGTGAGAACCCGTCTACCTGTTTGGCATCATTGCGACTGATGATCGTATGAAAGACTCATCCATGGTGAATCGTCTGATCCGTCCGGATATCCGCGCGCTCAAGGCTTACCACGTGCCGGACGCAGCCGGGCAAGTCAAGCTCGACGCGATGGAGAATCCGTACGTGTTGCCCGAAGCGTTGAAAG
>DKBE01000095.1 GCA_002451085.1 Proteobacteria bacterium UBA6908
CCGCTGCAGGCCGAAAACGGCGCGGTCGTGCCGATCACGGTCTCGACCAGCCTGCCGAATGCCGAATCCATTGCCATCCTGGTCAAGGAAAACGGCACCCCGCTCGTGGCCAGCGTGGCCCTGACCGGCGCCAGCGGCTTCTTCAGCGCCCGCATGAAGATGGGCAAGACCTCCGACGTCAAGGTGGCGGTCAAGTCCGGTGGCAAGCTGCACGTCGCCACCCAGCAGATCAAGGTCACCGTTGGCGGTTGCGGCGGTTAATCGACGAATTCGCAAGAGGAAAGAGAAATGAGCCTGACGAAAATCAAAACCCGCCCCAGCAAGGATGTTGCCGGAGCCACCGAGATTCTGGTGTTGGCCAACCATCCGATGGAAACCGGTCAGCGCGTAGACAACAAGACCAAGCAGAAAATCCCAGCCCACTTCATCCAGAGCATGACCATCGAGCTGAACGGCAAGGTCGTGGCCAACATCGACATGGGTGTCGCCGTATCCAAGGATCCGCTCGTGGGCATCGCCGTGAAAGGCGCCAAGGCCGGTGACAAGGTCAAGGTGAGCTGGAGCGACAACAAGGGTGAAAAGGGCGGCGCCGACGCGACCGTCTGATAAAAAACCCAACCGGAGCACACCGGGCGCGACGTCCGGTGTGGTTCAACAAAACCACCGGAGGAAATCATGAAAAGAATCGTGACCATGCTGGCTGTAGCGGGAATCGCAGGATTTGTCGCTGCACCCGCCTCGGCCGACCCGCAGTCCGACCTGAAGGCATTCCAGGGACATTTCAAAAAGCAGTATCCAACCGTGAAATTTGACGAGTTTGCGAATGGTGTCTATGGCCTGCCGCAATACAAGGAATACCGGACGATGTGGGAAAGCTACAACGAGTTCCCCCCGTACGATCTCGGCGTCGAAAAGGGAAAGAAACTGTGGGATGCCAAGTTTCCCAACGGCGAGTCGTTCGGCAGCTGCCTGAAGAAGGGAGACATCAAACCGGCCTACACCTATCCGCGTTGGGACAAAGCCAGCAAGTCACTGCGTGTGGCCGAAATGGACATCATGGATTGCGCCAAGAAGAATGGTGCCGATGCCAAAAAGCTCAGCTTCCTTGAAGCCGATCTGAACAAGGACACCAAGGCACGTGTGCAGCTGGCTGAACTCACCGGTCACTATTACTCCATGTTCCGTGGCAAGCGCGTTAAACCGGACGTCGACTTCAAGAATCCGGACACGCTGGCCGCCTACGAACAGGGCAAGAAGTTCTGGTGGGCGCGTCGCGGCCAACTGAATTTTGCCTGCTCGAACTGCCATATGGACATCGCTGGCAAGGATCTCCTGAACCAGCCGTTGTCTCCGGGTCTCGGTCATCCGGTGGGCTGGCCGGCCCAGCGCGTGCCGTGGCAGCGCATGGAAACAATCATGCAGCGTTACGCCACCTGCAATACCCAGGTGCGGGCCAAGGCTTACAAGCACTACGGTCCAGAGTACCTGAGCCTGCAGTTGTATGAGACCTACATGAGCAGTGGTCTGCCGCTGACGGCGCCAGCCATGCGCAACTGATTTGCCAAATCGGTGACTTCCTTCAGAAGCCCGGCCCTTGCGGCCGGGTTTTTTTTGCCCGAATGATGGCGCTGGAATAGAATAACTTGAATAGCCGTCTTAATCAGAATAATACAAACGCAGCACTACCCCCTTTCAACTACGGATGCGGAGCCAAATACGATGAGTCTTTCCCGGCGTGAATTTCTGCAAATGCTCGCAGCCGCCAGTGCCGCCGGCATGGGCCTGGCGAACAGCAAAGACGCCAGCGCTGCCCGTGATACGGCGGCCGGCAAACTGTATGAAGTCCCTCCATTTGGCAATGTATCCCTGCTGCATTTTACCGATTGTCATGCTCAGCTGATGCCGGTCTACTTCCGTGAACCGAATGTCAACCTGGGCGTCGGGGCGGCCCGCGGCCAACCTCCGCACCTGGTGGGGGAAGCCCTGCTCAAGCACTTCAAGGTTGCCCCCAACACCATTGAGGCACACGCCTTTACCCATCTGAACTTTGTTGATGCCGCGCGCCAGTACGGCAAGGTCGGTGGATTTGCGCACATGGCCACGCTTGTTAAGAATCTGCGTGCCAGTCGCCCAAACCGCACCCTGCTGCTGGACGGTGGCGACACGTGGCAAGGTTCAGCCACATCACTGTGGACCAAAGGCCAGGACATGGTCGATGCCTGCAAGCTACTCGGTGTTGACGTCATGACGGGCCATTGGGAATTCACGTTCGGCGCTCAGCGCGTCAAGGAAATCGTGGACAAGGATTTCAAGGGCAATATCGAGTTTGTTGCCCAGAATGTGTATGACACAAGCTTTGGCGAAGAACGGGTATTCAAGCCGTACACCCTGCGCGACGTGAATGGTGTTCAAGTAGCCGTCATTGGTCAGGCTTTCCCCTACACTCCGATTGCCAATCCGCGCTGGATGTTCCCGGACTGGTCGTTTGGCATCCGCGACCAGGACATGCAGAAGGTGGTGGACGAAGCGCGCAGCAAGGGCGCACAGGTGGTTGTGGTGCTGTCACACAATGGCATGGACGTCGACCTCAAAATGGCATCGCGAGTCACTGGCATCGATGCGATTCTCGGCGGCCACACCCATGACGGGGTACCGGCACCATCGGTCGTCACCAACAAATCTGGCAAGACCTTGGTGATCAACTCCGGTTCCAATACAAAATTCCTGTCAGTCCTTGATCTCGACGTCAAGAACGGCAAGGTGGCCGGTTACCACTACAAGTTGTTGCCGGTGTTTTCGAACCTGATCGAACCCGATGCCAGAATGGCCGCCTACATCGAGAAAGTGCGTTCGCCCTACAAGAAGCAGCTGGAAGAAAAACTGGCTGTCAGCGAGTCGTTGCTGTATCGCCGTGGCAACTTCAATGGCACCTTCGACCAGCTGATCTGTGATGCGCTCATGGACAACATGAACGCCGAGATGGCATTTTCCCCAGGCTTCCGCTGGGGCACCTCCATCCTGCCGGGTGACACCATCACCATGGAACAGCTGATGGATCAGACCGCAATTACCTACCCGACCGCCACGCTCAACGAAATGACGGGTACACAGATCATGCAGGTCATGGAAGACATCGCCGATAACCTGTTCCATGAAGACCCCTACTATCAACAGGGCGGTGACATGGTGCGCGTTGGCGGCATGTCCTACACCATGGACCTCAATCAGAAGCACGGCAAGCGGATCCAGAACGTCGAAATCCGTGGCAAGAAACTCAGTGCCACGCGTAAATACAAGGTCGCCGGCTGGGCCAGCGTCCAGGAAAATCCGGCCGGAACCCGGCCAATATGGGAAGTCGTGTCTGAATGGATGACTTTCAAGAAAACAGTCCGGATTGACCAAGCCTACCAACCAAAGCTGAAAGGTGCCGCCGGAAATCCCGGTATTGCCTGAACGGTTTCTGCACCCACAGCGTTCCAGCAAGGGCCTCCGTCGAGGCCCTTGTTTTTTAGGTCAACTCCCAGAAACGCTGCGGGTGATAACGCAGTCCACCATCCTCATGGACCGAGGCCACGAGCGCAAAACGGGTGATCGGCCAATCAATCGGCATGACCAGCAATTGTCCCGGATCCCGGGCAATCCGGCGCGCCACCGTGAGGTGCACAGCATAGTCACGATGTTCTGGCGGGAAGCCACAGACGGCACATCCCTGCCCGAGCTGGGATACCAGCGATCGCAACGAGGGAGGTGTTTGTTGACAACCGAGCCAAGCCACCTGCGGACGGCGGAAATAGCCAAATCGGTCAAGGGTCAATGTAAAGGGTTCAACCCGCACCGTATCGGCCGCAGCCTCCACGCAGAGGCGCTGGTCCGGCCTTACGGTGCCGAGAAATACCAACGTGCAATGCAGGTTTGCTTCCGAAACGCGCCGTCCGAGATGGTTTGGGAGCAACGCCGTTGTCATGCGGGCAATCTGGCTTTGCAGCGCCTCCTCTGGCCACAAGGCAAAGAAAAGGCGCTGTGTTTCCACAGCGCCCGGATGACTGGTCATGTGCGGTCTTTAGCCGCGGGCCTGCAGCGCCGCGATCCGCTCTTCGATCGGAGGATGCGACATGAACAGGCGCTTTAATCCGTTACCCATACCACCGGCAATACCAAAGGCTGCCATTTGGTCGGGCAATGGTGCGCTGTGACCGGCCGCCAGCCGCTCAAGCGCGCCGATCATGGCTCCGGTTCCGGCCAGGCTCGCCCCGCCCGCATCTGCGCGGAACTCGCGCTGGCGTGAAAACCACATCACTATCGTACTGGCGAGAATCCCGAGCACCAGTTGCGCCACAATGCTGGTGACATAAAACGCCGGCCCATAACCCCGCTCGGTCTTGAACACTACCTTGTCTACGAAGTGGCCGACGACGCGCGAGAGTACGATCACAAAGGTATTGACCACCCCCTGGATCAGCGCCAGCGTGATCATGTCACCGTTCGCCACATGGGTGATCTCATGGCCCAGCACGGCCTCGACTTCATCACGATTCATGCTCTGCAAGAGCCCGCTACTCACGGCAACGAGGGCGTTATTTCGATTGAATCCTGTGGCAAAGGCATTCATTTCCGGAGCATCGTAAACGGCCACTTCCGGCATTCCGATGCCGGCCTTTTCCGCCTGACGGCGTACGGTATCAACAAGCCACTGTTCTGTGCTGTTCTGCGGCGACTCGATGACTGTGGCGCCTGTTGCCCTCTTGGCCATCCATTTCGACATCAATAGCGAGATGAACGAACCGCCCATACCCAACACGGCTGCCATCACCAGTAATGCCTGCAGATTGATTCCGCCGTTCTGGGCCAGCATGGAGTCGACGCCCAGCAACTGCAAACTGATGCTCAACACCAGCAGTATGGCGACATTCGTTGCCAGAAACAGAATTACGCGCTTCATGCCTTGCTCCGTTGTGGATGTGAAATCTTACCATTAGATGGGGTAAATGACGGTCGAGTTCAATGGCAAAAACCCGATGTGATTTTACGTGTTTGCCAGTCTGGAGAATATTCCCCAGGACCATCCATCCCCCGTACCGGTCCAGGTACCTTCCCGGGTAAAATCGGCATATTATGGTTTGATAAGGGTTATTTCGGTGCCAGGAGGTATATATGACTATTGGGAAAATCTGTAATCGTGAAACCATTATCATTACCACAGACCGCACAATTGTCGATGCCGCCCGCCTCATGCGCGACCAACATGTCGGCGACTTGGTGGTAGTTGAAGAACTTTCCGGACGCCGTATTCCCGTCGGCATCCTGACGGATCGTGATCTGGTCGTGGAAATTCTGGCCAAGGAAATCAGCCTCGGTGCCGTCACCGTGGGTGACGTCATGACCCGCGAACCGATCACGGCCCGGGAAACAGACAGTATCTATGACACCATGCAGCGCATGCGCGCCAAGGGCGTTCGGCGTATTCCGGTCGTGGACGCCGGCGGATCGCTGGTTGGGATCGTGGCCGTTGATGACTTCCTTGATCTGCTGTCCGACGAACTGACTGCCCTGGCGCGGGTCGTGACCCGGGAGCAGGCCAGGGAACGCCAGAACCGGCCGGCCTAAGGCTCAACCTTCCCGGGGTTTAATGGCATAATGCACCGAAGGCAAACCGCCAGATCCATAGAATGATTAAATATATCATATAATACAATAAGTTATCGAATGCCAGTCGCCCCGGATTACGGCCTGCTGAACCACCGGGCCCGTACACGACGACATTTCGACCAACCCGATTCCCCCTTTCAGCCGAGCTCTCTTAAGGTAACGTTATGTCAAGCAAGCACCCTGTCATCGCTGTCACCGGTTCCTCCGGAGCCGGTACCACCACCGTTAAACGCGCGTTTGAAAATATATTCCTGCGCGAGAACATTAAACCGTGCGTCATTGAGGGCGACAGCTTTCACAGCCTCAACCGCGTCGAGTTCCGGGAAGCCGTTAAAAAAGCCGAGGCTGCCGGTAACCGCAGCTTCAGCCACTTCGGACCTGAATCCAATCATTTCGACAAGCTCGAAGAGCTGTTCAAGACCTATGGAAAAAACGGGACCGGAAAGAAGCGCTACTACCTGCATAGTGAAGAGGAAGCAGCCGAGCACAACAAACGCCTGGGCACCAGTCTGAAGCCGGGTGAGTTCACCCCGTGGGAAGACATACCGCCGGGCACCGACCTGATGTTTTACGAGGGCCTGCACGGCCTGGTGGTGCACGACAAAACCAACATGGCCCAGCACGTGGACCTGGGCGTCGGCGTGGTACCGATTGTAAATCTCGAGTGGATCCAGAAGATCCACCGTGACAACAAAGAGCGCGGATACACAGCTGAAGTCATTGTCGACACAATTTTGCGCCGCATGCCGGATTATGTGAATTTCATTACACCGCAATTCTCATTCACCGATATCAACTTTCAGCGTGTGCCCACGGTTGACACATCGAATCCATTCATCGCCCGCGACATCCCGACCCCGGATGAAAGCTTTGTGATCATCCGATTCAAGCGCCTCGACAAGATGGATGTAGATTTTCCGTACCTGCTTAACATGATTCCGGATTCATTCATGTCACGCCGCAACACGATTGTGGTGCCGGGCGGAAAGATGGGTTTTGCCATGGAACTCATCCTCACTCCCATCATTCACGACAAGCTCAAGAATCGGAAATAGTCGCTGCGACCCTTTTTGAGCTCCCGATCCGGGGGAAACGTCGTGAGGTATTCTGAGTATCAATGCCGGGAAAGTCCCGGCGTTGATACGTTTGACTCTGTGTCAGCCCCAGAGCATACAGAACTGACATACCTGCCCCCTTGTCAGGCGCCTTGAAGAGCCTCCTCCGCATCCGACCGAACAATCTGCTGTCGCACCAAATTAGCGCCACGTCGAGCAATTTGGGCGCACCTGAGATCCAACATACACGCCTTATCGCCACCGTGAACCAATAGCGGGAACCGGAATTCATCGACCAGCCATTTTGGTGCGCAGCCGTCCACCCCCATGGCATCAACATTCTTGAAAAACCCATTTCGCCATGTCAGGACAAGGCGATTAATGTCGGAAAAGATAGGCGCGACGATGAGATTTTTATATAGTGGAGCTGAATCACACTTGGCCACACGCAGGTGCTAATGCACCCGGAGAATTGACGCTTTGGACAGGACCGGAACCCGTTTCACACTCGAAGTTCAGCCAACGATCCCCGCGCGTCTGGCGCGCCTCCAAGAGCTCGCCAACGACTTGCTCTACAGCTGGGACCGCCAGGTGCGTGGTCTGTTCTTCCGACTCGATCGTGATCTCTGGGATGCCTGCGGACACAATCCCAGGGTATTTCTGCGCCGTGTATCACAACAGCGGCTTGAGACGGCAGCAGAAGACCGGGTGTACATGGAGGAATACAACCGCGTGCTGTCGGTGTACGACACCTATCATCAGGAAGCCATGCGCTCCGGCGTCGAGACCCTTCTGGACCCGAAACAGGATCTGGTTGCGTATTTCTGCGCCGAGTTCGGTTTTCACGAGAGCGTGCAATTATACTCCGGCGGCCTCGGGATACTGGCCGGTGATCATTGCAAGGCGGCAAGCGATCTGGGGCTGCCGTTTGTCGCAATCGGTCTGCTATACCGGCAGGGGTACTTCACTCAAACCATCGACGGGCACGGCAACCAGATTGCCCACTACATGCCCACCAGCTTTTCCGATCTGCCGCTCGAGCCAGCGCTCGACGCCGCAGGGAAAAAAATTCGAGTACAGGTGGAATTGCCCGGGCGCCATGTGCAGCTGCGCGTCTGGAAGATCAAAGCCGGTCACATCCAGCTATACCTGCTCGACTCCGACCTGCCAGAAAACAGCGAAGCCGACCGGCGCATCACGTTTCAGCTGTATGGGGGCGACATTCACACCCGAATCCAGCAGTGGATCGTGCTGGGCATAGGCGGCGTGCGTGCACTGCGCGCAATTGGACTGCAACCGACAGTCTGGCACATCAATGAAGGACATGCGGCCTTTCAGATTCTCGAGCGCATGCGTGAGCGCATTTCCGAGGGCCTCGACTTTGATTCGGCCCTTGAGGCCACGGCCGCCAACACCGTATTCACCACGCACACTCCGGTACCGGCCGGGCACGACATATTCGATCATGCGATGATGAACGAATACTTCCGGGGTTTCGCCAAGACACTCAAGGTCGACCTCGACAAGCTGTTCAGCCTCGGTGAAAGCCCTTCCAACCAGGGCGGCTTCAATCAGACCACACTGGCGCTGCGCGGCTCACGGTTCCGCAACGGCGTCTCTCGGATTCACGGGTCGGTCGCGTCACGGATGAGCGCCTACGCCTGGCCGCAGATACCGCCCGATGAAAATCCGATGGGCTATATCACCAACGGCGTGCATGTACCAACCTTCCTGGCGCGCGAATGGGCCAACCTGTTTGACATGCGCTTTGGCGGCGGCTGGCGCAACGAATTGCTGAATCCCGGCTATTGGGAGCAGGTTGATACCATCGCCGATCACAGCTATTGGAGCCTGCGTCAGCTACTCAAGAGCGAGATGCTGGCCGAGGTTCGCCGACGCGTCGTGTTGCAACATCGCCGCAATGGTTGCAGTGAATCGCTGATTGAACGCCTGACGGCGCACCTGACTCCGTCGGAAACCGATATTCTGACCATCGGTTTTGCCCGGCGTTTTGCGACCTACAAGCGTGCCAACCTGCTGTTTTCGGACCCGCAGCGGCTGGCACGTCTCCTGAATGATCCCGATCGGCCGTGTCTACTGATCTTTGCCGGTAAAGCCCACCCCCATGATCTGCCGGCCCAGAGCCTGATTAAGGTGATTCACGAGTATTCCCGCCGTCCGGAATTTGAGGGCCGGATCGTACTGGTCGAGGGTTATGACATGGCCCTTGCTCGTAAACTGGTGACTGGAGTGGACGTCTGGCTGAACACGCCAGAGTTCCCGATGGAGGCATCCGGCACGTCCGGTGAAAAAGCAGCTATCAACGGCGTCATTAACCTGAGCGTACTCGACGGCTGGTGGGGCGAAGGTTACAACCGTGAGAATGGCTGGGCGATCACCCCGCACGGGACCGGTGTAGAACACAGCTACCGGGATCAGGAAGAAAGCAACGAACTGCTGGACTTGTTCGAAAAGCAGGTATTGCCGCTTTATTATGAGCGCAACGGTTACGGCTACTCGGAAAAGTGGGTCCGGAAATCGAAAGCCTCCATGAAAAGTATACTGCCGCAATTCAATGCACAACGCATGGTTATGGATTACGTGCGGAAATACTACTCCGCGGCCCGCAATCTGAACCTGGTGATGAGCGGCAATGACCACGCGCGCGCAATCGAAGTCGCCGCCTGGCGGCGCAAGATCGCCCAACATTGGCCCAATGTACGTCTGCGTCGCCTCGATTCAGCACCAGCCGCCATACCTGCCGGTGCGCCCCTCACTGTCCGCGTGGCGGCCCAACTCGATCTCTTGTCACCGGATGACGTTTTGGTTGAATGTCTGGTCGGCCGTGAATCGGAAGACGGAAAATTCGTCAAACTCGACACCCAGGTATTCACACCCGGGGAACGACTCGACACCGGAGAAACCGTATTCACGCTCGAACTCCAGCCGCGGCTGCCAGGATTGCAGTACTACAAGATCCGCCTGTTCCCGTTTCATCCGGCCCTCAGCCATCGCTACGAGGCGGGTCATTTGCTCTGGTTATAAATTATAAATACGGCATCGCTCACACCTGACGGCGCCCGTACACCTCAACCAATGTGCGAATTCGGTCAGCGTCTTTCGCCGTCAGGTCGTCCCAGGCAAATCGCCATGTCCAATTGCCGGCTTGCTGGCCGGGCGTATTCATGCGATGACCAGGCCCCAGACTCAGCAGATCCTGCATGGGAATCACAGCCAGACGCGCCACAGATTGCATCGCGGCGCGCACTAGCAGCCAGGGCATTTCATCACGTACATTGAAATACGCATTCATTGCCTCACGCACCGGCTCTGACGCGCCCAGATACCAGGACAAGGTGGTGTCGTTGTCGTGGGTACCGGTATAGACCACCGCATTCTGGGTGTGCTGATGCGGCAGATACGGATTCTCCGTGCCACCCTCAAAGGCAAACTGCAGAACCAACATGCCCGGAAATCCATACCGCTCACGCAGTGCCGTGACTTCCGGCGTAATGATGCCGAGATCCTCAGCCACCAGCGGCAGTTTTTCAAATGTTGCGGACAGCACATCGAACAGCGCGTTGCCCGGCGTTTTTTCCCAGCGACCGTGGATGGCGGTGGGTTCGCTGGCCGGTATCTCCCAGCAACCCTCAAAACCGCGAAAATGATCAATCCGGATCAGGTCAAATCTTGCCAGGTCGGTAGCGAAACGCTGCAGCCACCAGCTGAAGCCGTCCTGCTGCAGGCGCGCCCAGCTGTACAAGGGGTTGCCCCAACGCTGGCCCGTGGCCGAGAAATAATCCGGTGGCACCCCAGCCACGACCTGAGGATGACCAGTCGCATCCAGCTTGAAATATTCCCGGTGCGCCCAGACCTCGGCACTGTCATGTGCCACAAAGATCGACATGTCACCAAACAACAATACGCCGCGTTCCCGCGCATACACCCGCAACCGCTCCATGTCACGGTGAACCAGGTACTGCTCCAGGCGGATCTGCTCGAGCTGGACCGCCAGCAGCGGTCGCACTGCTGCCAACGCAGCCGGTTCCCGCTCGCGAAGCGCTTCCGGCCACTCCCACCACGGTTGACCGTGGTGCTGGCTTCGTAGCACCTGATACAGCGCATAATCGTCTAGCCAGTCGGCACGTGACCGGCAGAATTCCTCAAAGGCATCGCGTTCCACGCGCTGCTCCGGAGCCTGCATCCAGCTGATGGCGGCCGGCAGCCAGGCGCTGCGGGCTCCTGATGCCTGTTCCGGCCTGATACAGCCCACATCCACCAGCCGCTCCAGACCGATAAGGTCCGGATTCAAGGCCCGAACCGAGAGACAGTGATAGGGTGAGCGGTCTGCATGGGTGGGGCCGAGCGGCAGCATCTGCCAGACACTGATGCCGGTAGCAACCAGATAATCCACAAACCGGTACGCGTCAGCATCCAGTTTCCCGCTGGGCAGCGAAGTGGGATGCAGCAGTACGCCGGCACGACGACGATCAAGCGCGAGACTGGGCTTCATAAATCCTGCCCCGGCCGCATGGTCCCGCCGTGATGTGGCGCGCCACGCCCCCGGGTAAATGTGTGCGCCAGGTACTCGGGCGGCTCGACATGCAAAAGCTGATACAGATTAGTAAGGTGCTGACGGAAGAGTTGCTCGAAATCGCTGACTGTGCTCGCCGGATTGTAATCTCCAAACCACCAGAACCAGTCGGATCCTTCGCAGATAGCCAGCTGATGCTCGGCACGTGCGCGCTGCTCCGGAGGCAGGCCGGGAGCGACGCTGTCATACTTCCGCTTCGCCTCAACCAGCATGTCCCAGCCCCGGTTCTTGTCGTGATCACCAATCCAGGTTGAAAATGTACCGTAGACCCAGGAGCCGGCCACGAGTGTCTTGAGCGGTTTGGGGGGAGCCTGGCGCAGACAGTCCGAATAGGTCGTCAGCTCCAGACGCGGGTGTTCCGCCAACTGCCGGTAGAGGGCGCCGAGAAAATAAAAGCCATTCTCCGGGTAGTATTCCCAGGCATTCTCACCATCAAGAATGATCGATACCACTCGATCCGGATGGTCACGACAGGCATCAGCAATGGATTCCAGATGCTGGACCAGGTTGGCGACGGCATCATCCGCATGCCAGGTGGAATAGGTGAATCCGATCAGATCGGAGAGTCCGTCATCTCGAAAAAAACAGCACGTCTTGCTGTCATCCAGTTGATACGGTGAATACAACCATGCCTCCTTCATGGCATGAGGCGCATGTCCGCTGCGGTGCAAACTGTTGGCCAGCACGGTTTCGCCGCTGGCTGCCCAGCGGAATCCACCCGACGACAGCTGGCTGAGGGCAGCAGCGCTGATACCTCCTTCGGATGGCCAACAACCGGCCGGTTTGAACCCAAAGTGACGCTCAAACGTTGTTACCGCTTCCTGCAGATGCCAGCGGACTCGAGCTTCACCGTCCGGATAATGCTCCTGCATCGGCAATGGCGCTTCCGGCAGGGCGTCGTGCGCAGACGAGAAATCAAGCAGCAACGGAAGGATAGGATGCGCATAGGGGGATACCGATAATTCGACCACACCACGATCGGCCAGTATCCTGTATCGTGGAACGATTCCCTGCAGTTGCTCACCGATAATTGCCAGCAGTGTTCGCCGATCGTGCAAGGTGAATCCATTTCCCTTCTCGATCAACTCGCGAACTCGGGTATCCCCACGACGCACGGTTTCACCCAGCCAGGCCAGGTGATACCAAACGACAAGATCTGAAAAAAATGATTCACTCAGATAAGCCAGCAATTCCGGCTTTTCGATTGCCTGACGCGCCAGCACCGCTAGTTGTGCAAAAACGGGAAATCGCTGAATTGCATGCTGTTCATTGGCGCGCAAGCTGACGTGAACCTGCCGTAGTCGCTCCTCCGGGCTGGACAGCAATACTGGTTGCGCCAGTGCCGACAGTACGGGGTCGCGAAGCGCAACACCATCGGTCAGAAACCCATCGATCTGCTGAGCGTAATCCGCGAGTTGCTCGAGTAGAATCGGCGCAAAGTTGACCACAGCTCGCGCGCCCGGGACGGCTTCAAGATGTGCGGCCATGTCGACGTAATCCTTGACGCCGTGCAGATAGGTCCACGGTAAATAATAGTGATTGCTAATGAGATCACGGTACATCGGCTGGTGCATGTGCCAGCACAACACGACCTTCAGGCGCACCTCAGCGGACATGATGCAGTTCCTGACCCAGCATCTCCGCCGTCACCATTACGACTCCATCCGGTGTAATTTCGAAGCGTTGACGGTCCTGCTCACGGTCCTCACCGATGATCATCCCGGGGCGAATGTCACATCCCTTGTCGATCACGGCCTTGCGAATTCGGCAGCGCTCGCCAATCACGACATCCGGCAGCACCACGGAGTCTTCGACCAGGCTATGTGATTGGACCAACACGTTGGAAAACAGCAACGACCGTCGTACGGTTGCACCGGAAATGATGCAGCCACCGGAAACCATGGAGTCCACTGCCATCCCCCGCCGTCCCTCGTCATTAAATACAAATTTTGCCGGAGGCCATTGCTCCTGATAGGTCCAGATTGGCCACTCCCGGTCATACAGATTGAGTTCCGGAGTGACGCCAATCAATTCCATGTTGGCACGCCAGAAGGCATCCACCGTGCCGACATCACGCCAGTAGGCGCGTCGACGAGTGACCGGATCACGGAACGGATAGGCCATGACCCGGTAAGTTCCAATCACCGCGGGAATGATGTCCTTGCCGAAATCATGGGCCGAGTGACGGTTGTCGGCATCCTTGATCAGCTGCTCATAGAGGAAATCGGTATTAAAAATATAAATCCCCATGCTGGCCAGGGCGAGCTCCGGTGCACCCGGCATGTGCTCCGGTTCTGCCGGCTTTTCCATGAACCGGGTGACACGATTGTCGGGTCCAACACTCATGACCCCAAAGGCGCTGGCCTCCCCCAACGGCACTTCAATGCATCCTACGGTCATGTCGGCGTTCTGCTCAGCGTGGTAGGCCAACATCGGCCCGTAGTCCATCTTGTACACATGGTCTCCGGCCAGTACGAGCACGAAGCGCGGGTCATGATTACGCAGGATATCGAGATTCTGGTAGACCGCATTCGCGGTACCACTGTACCAGGAGGTTTCATCGATACGCTGCTGCGCCGGTAGCAGTTCTACAAATTCCCCCAGCTCACCGCGCAAGAATCCCCAGCCCCGCTGGATGTGCAGGATCAACGAGTGCGATTTGTACTGAGTCAGGATTCCGACTCGCCGGATTCCGGAATTCATGCAATTCGACAGTGGAAAATCGATGATCCGGAACTTGCCGCCGAATGGTACCGCTGGCTTCGCCCGCCAGTCGGTGAGCTGCTTGAGCCGTGTACCCCGCCCACCAGCGAGAATCAGGGCCAGCGTATCCCTCGTGAGCCGACTGACAAAGCGTTCGATCTGCACCCGTTTCACGCGCAACCTCCATTTCACGCCCCAGACCGGTGCGCTTTTTTGATATTACGTTGAAAATTGACTACTTTGCCCATGATGAATGCAACAAATTCCACGAGCTTTGATGCATGTCAAATTGATGTCATCACGGGCACGTATTATGCAATTCAGATTATGCAATTCTTATGCAGACAGGATGAACACTGCACTTGAACAGAAGCTGACCATGATACCCGATTTCACGATTGATCATTCGACCCTGCTGGACGAGGGACAAGGCACAAGCGGTGTCCGCCACAGCGACGTTTTGGCATTATCGCCCAGATTGGATGCCTTGCGCTCTCGATTGCAGCAGTGGCGTCGGGGTGAGCCACCCTCCTTCTTTCATTTACCGTTCCGTGGTGATGCCGATCCCATTGTCGCGCTGGCGAGAACGCTTACCGAGAGTTTTGCTCGCACGATTGTATTCGGCATCGGCGGTTCATCGCTGGGAGGCGAGACGCTGGTTCGCTGTCTGGGCAACAAGACACACCCGGTGCGATTCTTTGACAACATTGACCCCACCACGTTGTCAGAACTGGAAATGGTGGAATGGGAGACCACCGCCCTGATGGTGATTTCCAAGTCCGGTGAAACCGCCGAAACCCTGGCGCAATTTCTCGGATTATTGCCCATCCTGGAAAACCGCCTAGGTGCTGCGCTCACAAAACATGTCCGGGTCATTACCGAGAATCCGGCCGGCGGCTTGGCGCAAGTGGCCAATGCCCTCGACATCGATATCATCGCTCACCCACCGGTTGGCGGACGATTCTCGGTGCTGTCAGTGGTCGGATTGCTGCCGGCGGCGATTGCAGGCGTCGACATCGTCGCTTTGCTATCCGGTGCCCGCGACATGGCTGATCGGTGCAGCGCCTCACAAATCGAAGACAACCCGGCATTCTTCCAGGCTTCCGCCCAATACCTGCATGCCCGTCAAGGACGGCGGATCTGCGTGTTCATGCCGTATGCCGACCGCCTGCGTCCCCTGGGGCTCTGGTATCGGCAGTTGTGGGCTGAATCACTGGGCAAGCATGACGCCTCGGGCGTCCCTCAGGGCCTGACGCCAGCCCTGGCGATGGGCGTCACCGATCAGCACTCACAGCTACAGCTGTACTTAGGCGGACCGGATGACAAGCAATTTACTCTGCTTGCCGACCCGAATCTGAAACAGTTGGGGGCGCGCATCCCGGGTCGCTTCGGTGAACTCCCGGCCGTCAAACCCCTCGTGGGGCACACGGTTGGAGAACTTCTGCTGGCCGAGTATCGCGCCACCCGAGAAACCCTGACCCGCCACGCGCGTCCCAATCGGGCCATTACCCTCAATACCTGCGATCCGGCTGCACTGGGTGCGCTGATTCTGCAGCTGGAACTGGAAACCGTTGTGGTCGCCGAACTGCTTGGTATCGATCCGTTTGATCAGCCGGCCGTCGAGGAAGGCAAGCGACTGGCACGCGAATATCTGCAGCATTGATACCTGGCTGTTGATCTTTCGTCACGCATCGTGCCGGGTCTATGGCAGAATAACAGTTACTCATGCGCAAGATCCTGTTTGTAGCCAGTGAAGCCCACCCGCTGATAAAAACCGGTGGGCTTGGCGATGTCTGCGGCAGCTTGCCTCCAGCGCTGACGAAACTGGGCGATGACGTCCGCCTGCTGCTGCCCGGCTATCACGACGCCCTGCAGGTGGCTGGACGTCTCCGGCGCGTGGCGCAGCTGACACTTCCGCCCTTCGCTGCTCCCGTCAACCTGCTGGAAGGCAAATTGCCCGGCACCCATGTTAAGTGCTGGTTTATCGATTTTCCCGCGGCCTACGATCGTCCCGGCAACCCGTATCTGAATACGCATGGCCAGGACTGGCACGACAATGCATCACGGTTCGCCCTGTTGGCCCGGGTTGCCGTGGTCATTGCATTGGATCATGCGGGCCTGTCTTGGCGGCCAGACGTTGTGCATGCCCACGACTGGCAGGCCGGCCTGGTGCCGGCTCTGCTGTCGACACACACACCGCGCCCGGCAACCGTCTTCACCATACATAATCTGGCATATCAGGGCGTCTTTCCCCATGCCACCTTTCAGTCGCTGACCCTGCCGCACGAGCTCTGGTCCATGGCCGGACTCGAATTCTACGGACAGCTGTCCTTCATCAAGGGCGGAATCGCTTACGCTGACCGCGTCACCACTGTAAGCCCTACCTATGCTCGTGAAATCCAGACCAGCGAATTCGGGCATGGCCTGGATGGCCTGCTGCGTCACCGCGCAGCGGTATTAAGCGGCATTCTCAATGGTATCGACGACAAGGTCTGGAATCCGGGGCGGGACCCCCATCTGCCGGCCCATTACTCACGTCAGCGTCTTGCCGGCAAGGCTCAGTGCAAAGCGCATTTACAAACCGAGCTTGGACTGCGCGCCGAGGCATCCGTGCCACTGCTTGGCATGGTCAGCCGGCTGGTCGACCAGAAGGGGATTGACTTGTTGATTGCCGCGCTACCAGTACTGTTACAACAACCTATACAGCTGGCCATTCTCGGGAGCGGAGAACATCGTCATGAAGCTACGCTACGGGCGCTGGCCGCACAATTCCCGGAACAGCTCGCCGTGCAGATCGGCTACAACGAGTCCCTCGCCCACCGCATCATCGCCGGCGCTGATATGTTTGCCATGCCATCCCGGTTCGAACCCTGTGGCCTCACCCAGCTATACAGCCTGCGTTATGGCACATTGCCAGTGGTCCACCATGTCGGGGGGCTGGTGGACACCGTGGTGGACTGCAATGACTTGACGATTGAGCAGGGCACCGCCACCGGATTTTCCTTCCAGGCCACCGAGCCGGAAGCCTTGCAACAGGCGGTTCTGCGCGCGCTATTGTTGTACCGAAAACCACGTCGCTGGCGGGTGGTCATGCGTCAGGGCATGCAGCAGGATTATTCCTGGATGCACAGCGCGGCCGCGTACCAGGAGCTGTATGACGAGCTGTTGGCGGCAGCAACGAAGTTTGAAGCGCTTACGCCACCGTGACGGCATGTTCCAGATACACGTCCTGGATGGCATTCAGCAGTGCTATACCTTCTGCCACCGGCTTCTGGAAGGCCTTGCGTCCAGATATCAGTCCCATTCCACCGGCTCGCTTGTTAATTACGGCAGTGCGTACAGCCTGAGCCAGATCGTTGGTTCCCGAGGCACCACCGGAGTTGATCATACCGATCCGCCCCATGTAACACCCGGCCACCTGGTAGCGCGTGAGATCAATTGGATGGTCGGTGGTCAGCTCGCTGTACACCTTTTTGTGTGTCTTGCCGAAATTGAGCGCGGTAAAACCGCCGTTGTTCTCGGCCTGCTTCTGTTTAATGATATCGGCGCCAAGCGTGGCGCCGAGATGATTGGCCTGATTCGTCAGGTCCGCGGCCAGATGGTAGTCAACGCCATCCTTTTTGAAAGCACTGTTGCGCAGGTAACACCACAGCACACAGGCCATGCCCAGTTCGTGTGCGGCCTGAAAGGCATCGCGCACCTCCTGCAGCTGCCGGCTGGACTCTGCTGAGCCAAAATAGACGGTCGCCCCCACGGCCACAGCACCGAGATTCCATGCTTCCTGGACAGTCGCGAACATCACCTGGTCGTGACGATTGGGATAGGTCAGTAATTCATTATGGTTGAGTTTGACGATGAACGGGATGCGGTGCGCATACCGCTCCGACACACTGGCCAGCACTCCAAACGTCGACGCCACCGCATTACATCCACCATCCATGGCCAATTGCACAATATTCACCGGATCGAAGAAATCCGGATTGGGCGCAAACGAGGCGCCTGCCGAATGTTCGACGCCCTGATCGACTGGAAGAATGGACAGGTAACCTGTCCCGGACAGTCGGCCGTGATCGAAGATTGCAGCCAGACTTCGTTTGACTCGAGGCCCACGATTTGAATTACTATGCACACGTTCGAGAAAGTCAGGACCCGGCTGGATCAGCCGTTCTTTCGGTATCGTCCGGCAGTTGTGCTCTAGGAGATCACGGGCTTCTTCGCCGAGCAACTCGGTTAGTTTCTCCAGCATCATCGCCTCCATTCAACTCTGACCAATCCCGCTTCCGCCTGTTATCCTGGTGCCAGGATGGGGTCCCCCTGCTCTGCAGACCTGGTGTGATACAAGGCATTATGCAGATATCCGGCTGTGTGGCTCTGATTCTTGTCAAATCTTGCGCACGCTGGCTATCGCACATTCCTGATTGATGTGTGGCGAACCTGGTTGAATTCTGCACGGGAGCAGCACCGGGTGCTGGTGGACATGGGTAACGCTCACCCGCGCGCCGTCGGATCACCACGCGTCCGGATCAATATCCCTATCGCCGCTTTCCGGGCTGGCGCAGAAGATGGAAAATTTCCCATCCGGTCAGAAATCGGCCGGCCCAGATGGTAAATCGATGGCGGGGGGTGGCGAGCAGAAAAGCCATCGCCACCGCAATCGCCAGCGGGTGCACGCGCAGATTGCGTACCGTGGTCACGGCAAAGTCGGCAACCGACAACGGCTTGCGCCACACCTCAAAGTGCTGGGTCAGTGCCAGTCGCTGAGAGCGGCTGCGGAGCTTCAGCATCCGACGCTGCTGGCGAATCACGGACAGGCGCACATTCATTTTCAGGGATTCCTCAGATCGTCACGGTCCTGCCGGAGCTCGTCCAGCGTGGTGGACAACAGGCGGGGACGGCGCCTTTGGTTGGCACGTACACGCAGAATTCCAAAAATCCCGAGAAACAGGTATACACCGGCGAAAATCCCGATGACCACCAGCCGCTGCTCTTCCCAGAAAAGGAGAATCACGAACAAGGTCAGCAACAGGAGACCCACGGCAAACAGCAGGAAGGCAACCAGCCCCTGCAATACCATTGACTGCAGGTGCTCACGCTCCTCCTCGAATTCATTAGCGACGATCTCAATGCGAGTCTGGATGATCTCCAAGACCGTACCAAACATCTGCCGCAGAGAAGCCAGCAGCCCACCGCGTTCCGGCGGATCGCCGCCAGTATCATCTGGACGCATTGTCTTCAGCGCCGGCTGATCAGCATACCCAGCAACAGTCCTACAGCACCGGCGACACCGATCGACTCCCACGGATGATCATGAACATACTCATCCGTGCGCCGCACGGCCTGCTTGCCTCGTGCAAGTGCACCCTCTTCCAGCTCCGCCAACCGCTCGCGTGCTTCCCGCAAGGTTTCCTCGATGCGGGCACGGGCGGCCGTTACCCGTTCACCTGTCTGGCTGGCTGTAGCCTTGAGCAGTTCTTCAGCATCAGTAGCAACAGCTCGAAAATCCTTCACCAGCCGTTCCTTCGCAACATTCATATCATTCGCGGCATTCATGATTTACTCCCGTCATTAAGGTTATTCACTGGATACATCACTTCGGTACCGGCCACCGCGGCAGTGCTGCGCTTTGCGATGATGTCGGGCACTGGACTGGTGACGCTCTAATCCCGCTAATCTATTGATTATTTAACCGTAGTAGTTCATCAGAGTCTTTGATTCATATCAAACCGATCAATACACTCAATTATGGCTTGCCGGGAACACTTTCCACGAGCCATTCGTGCCAGAGTGCCGAGGCCATGGCCAGGATGACCGGCCCGAGTACCAGGCCGACAAGGCCGAAGGCCAAGGCCCCTCCCAGCACACCCAGCAGCACCAGCAAAAAATGGACATGCGTGGCGCTGCTGATCACGAGTGGACGAATAAGATTGTCGATGGAACTTACGACCAAGGCTCCCCAGATCAACAACCCGATCCCTGGCCAGACCCGATCGGTCATGATCAGCCAGAGTCCCAACGTCCCCCAGACCAGTGGAGTTCCGAATGGTATCAGCGCAAACACCATGGTCACCGCCCCAAGCAGAATTGGAGCCTTCAGATCAACGGCCCAGTAGCCAGCGCCGGCGAGGATGCCTTGCACCAGAGCCGTCAGCAACAACCCGACCATAACCGCCGTGACAGTGTTACCGACCGCCTTCATATACGCTTCGGCGCGATCACCCAACAATCGCCACAGCAACCGCCGCGTCTGTTCGATCAAACGCTCACCGTCTCTATAAAAAAAGAATGCTATCAGCAACGTGAGTCCCAACCCGACCAAATTTCGACCGAGCCCGCCGGCCAGTCCGGCCAAAGCACCACTGAACTGCTGAACCCGGCGCGCCAGCTCGGCGCGCAACTGGGCCGGGTCACCAGCCAGTGTACCAATCAGCTCCTGTGCCCAGTCACCCACCAATGGCAGACGGACAATCGCCTCTGGCACTGTCGGTGGAGTGCTAGCCAGACGCGCCGCGATCACCTGAAAGGCAACTCCCAGCTCCTCCACCAGCAGGCTGGCCACACCATATACCGGCAGGATTACGGCGGCCATCAACAACAAGGTCATCAGGAGCGCGCTGGTTGAATCACGGCCTCGCAACAGTTGGCGCAGGCGCCGGTAGAGTGGCCAGCTGACGTACACCAGAATGGCGCCCCATACCAAGGGAACGAGAAACGGTGACAGCACCAGATAGGCGCCATAGGCCAGCAGGAAAATCACCGCAATCAGCAGTACGCGCTGAACCTGTATGCCAATCAATTCGTCTTTATTCATTTTTCGGTATGAACTCGACTCCACATGGGCGCTGGCAGAGAATGCATTCCTGCTGACGATAGTCCTCTATGCATACCACAGCAGACGAACTCTGCCTAGTAAACCCTGATCTATGCACAGATTCGCAGCGACACGTGCAGATCGTGACAGCCCGGGCGAGCGCGTTCAACGCTGCAGCAACGCGAACCAAACCGGCAATGTGGCCATGCTGGCGAGGGTCGTGACGGTAACGGCCTGTGCATAGCGACCGGTGTCGAGACCATAACGCTCACTGAGCACAATGCCCAGCACCATGCTGGGCATTGCGGCCTCCAGCACCAGTGCAACCTGCAGATTTCCGCTGATCCCGATGACGCTTGTTTGACCCCAGATCAGCAGCGGCATCAACACCAGCTGGATCACTGTCACTGGCAGCAGCGACGGCAGTTGCGAGCGCAGCTCGCCAGTGAACACAAGGCTGAGGCCGACGACCAGCAGCATGAGCGGCGCCACGCCCGCTGCCAGGCGCTCCAATACATCCCCCAGCCAGGCCGGCAACGGCACCGCGGCGGCATTCAGCAATAAGGCCGCCACGGCCGTCCACAGCGGTGGAGACTGGACCAGCGTGCGCAGCGGTGATTCTCCCGGCCCGCCACTTCCATAACGCTGCGCGATGAGTATTCCCACCGTGAATAACAATGGCGTGCATCCAAACAAGTCGTATTGCACGGCCACGGCGCGCGTCCAGGGTCCGAGACTGGCCTCCAGTACCGGCAGGCCGAGATAGGTCACATTACCAAAGCCTGCTGCCAGCATCAGGGCACCAGCGGTTTTGCGCTCCAGTCGGCAAACCCGACACCAGGCCCAGGCGAGAGCGAGGCCGACCAGCACATCGGTGACGGCGATGGCCGATATCTTGGCCATGTCGATTGTCAGTGGCACCCGCCACATTGCACCGAGCACCAGCGCCGGCAGCAGCAGATAGTAGACCACGGCCGAGAGCGTGCGACGCGCGGTATCCGGCGCCAACCCGAATGGCTGGAACCGGCGCCACAGCACACCGGCCAGAATCAGGACCGCGGCCAGCAACAATACCCGATGCATGGCACTCCAGGATCAGGAAATCAATAAATTGGTGGGCCGTGACAGATTCGAACTGTCGACCAACTGGTTAAAAGCCAGCTGCTCTACCGACTGAGCTAACGGCCCATGTTTGGGCGGGAAGTGAAGCGGCCCGGATTATCCGGGCCGCTTCCGGAACTGTCAAACAATGAAATTACGTACTCTGGCGTGGCAGCAAACGCATGTCGGCGAGCGCAGAGCGCAGCGACACGAGGAAACCCTGTTCATCCAGCTGATAATACTGGACCTTCATGGTCAATGCGCTGCCAAACACAATCGAGGCAAAGGTCAGGATCGAGCCAAGCGCCAGCGTCGAGATACCGGTCACACCCTGACCGATGGTGCAGCCCATAGACAGCACGCCTCCGAAACCCATGAGCAAGCCGCCGGTGGCATGAGTCAGGAAATCATTGCCCGACGCAAACCACTCGATCCGGAATTTGCGGGTGAAGAGTGAATACAGGAACGAACCGACGACGACACCGGACACAGCCATGATGCCAAAATTCAGCAAGGTGAAGTTGGTCGGGTGCATCAAGTAGCGGACGCTGTCGCCCATCGGGCTGATGAATGTGAACGACTGCACGTTAACGCGGCTCGGGATGTCGACCGAAAGATCGGCATAATCCTTCCAGGCAGCACCCATCGTTCCACCGGTGATGTACCAGCCGGCGACGACCACGAGACCGACCACCAGACCTCCAAGGATATTGTCAAAGTTGCCGCGAAAATCAGCAGACTTGAAGACGTAGACCAGCACGGCCACAGCCAGGATGGAGCCGACAATAAAATGCATTGAGGCCGCATCGCCTCCGGTCATACTGGCCACAATAGCACCCAACTCCTGGCTGCTGAGATTGACAATGGTCGGGTTGATCCAGCTGCCAAAAACCACATCGTAAAAGCCTTCACCCTTGATATCGCCCCACAGCATCCAGTAGGCCGCCACCGAGGCGATCGCCAGCACAAAGATGGACTTGATGTTGCCGCCGCCGATGCGGACAAAGGTCTTGTTTCCGCATCCGCTGCCGAGCGTCATGCCAATACCGAACAGGAAACCGCCAAGTACATAGCGCAACCAGGCAAAGTTGCCGGTCCGGTAAGGCGGGAAGGTATCGGTGGGGAGCGTCGTTTTCCCGGTATATTCAAGAATCATCACGCCGATCAGGGCGACGGCGATGGCCAGCAGCCAGGCCCGGAAACGACCCTTGTCGCCCATGTTGACCCAATCGGAAACGGCACCCATGGTGCAGAAATTGGTCTTGTTAGCGACAGCTCCCATGATCACGGCCAGCAGAAATGCCAGTCCAAGGATCTGGTGGTGAATCGTGAACTCCATAGCTCCTCCAGGGTGGCAACCGGGCTCCCCCATGGGCCGGCTGTACATAAAGGACGGGGATTCTACCGAGTTTGTTCCCTCAGGACCACGAGCCTCAAAATAACCTGATTATTTATGCCAATATCGGGTGGGATCGGGAACCCCGGCCGCGGCAAAACCCCGGGCACGCAATCGGCAGGAATCGCACTGTCCACAGGCCCGCCCATCGGGGTCGGGGTTATAACAGGAGATGGTCTGGCCAAAATCCACCCCCAGCCGGCTACCGGCGGTAATGATCTCGGCCTTGTTCAGATGCAGGAGTGGCGCGTGCAGCCGAAATTCCTTACCTTGCACGCCGTCCCGGGTAGCCAGGTTGGCCAGGCGCTCAAAGGCCGACATGAATTCGGGACGACAATCCGGATAGCCGGAATAATCGACCGCATTGGCGCCGATAAACAGGTCATGGGCCTTGAGCACTTCAGCCCAGCCGAGTGCTACCGCCAGAAAGATAGTGTTGCGAGCCGGCACGTAGGTAATCGGTATCCCGGCGCTCTGTACGGTCGGTACTTCCAAGCGGGTATCGGTGAGCGCTGATCCGCCCATCCAGCCGATGTCGAGCACCATGACCCGATGTTCGACGGCACCCAGGGCGCTGGCGACCCGCCGGGCCGCCTCGAGTTCGACCCGATGACGCTGGCCATAGTCAAAACTGAGGGCGTGGCAGATAAAACCCTGCTCGCGCGCCATGGCCAGGGTAGTGGCCGAATCGAGCCCGCCGGAGACCAGCACCACCGCCTGCTTCGCCATCACCGTCCCCGTTCCTCGCCCCACAGCAGTTTGTGCAATTGCACCTGCAATCGTACCGGCAATCGGTCCGTCAGGATCCACTCGCCGAGTTCGCGTGGCGACAGCTTCCCCCAGACTGGTGAAAACAGAAGCTCACAACGCTCAGCGAGATGTTCACGCACCATCAGGTCGCGGCTCCATTCATAGTCAGCGCGATCGCCAATGACAAACTTCACCTCGTCACTGTGCTTGAGACATTCCAGGTTAGCCGGCAGATTGCGCGCCGCTTCACCGGAAGATGGTGTCTTGATGTCCATCACGATTCGCACGCGCGGGTCGACGGCAGCGATATCCACGGCCCCGCTGGTTTCGAGAGACACGTCATAGCCGGCGTCACACAGGCACACCAGCAGCTCGAGACACGGACGCTGGGCCAGTGGTTCACCCCCGGTGACCGTCACGCGTCGGATGGCGTGTGTCGCGACCTGTGCCAGCACGTCCGCCAGGCTCATCCACTGACCTTCGTGGAAGGCGTAAGCGGTATCACAGTAGCCGCAGCGTAGCGGACATCCGGTCAGGCGAATGAAGACCGTGGGATAACCAGCACTGCGCGACTCGCCCTGCAGGGAAAGAAAGATTTCATTGATCCGCAGGCGCAGCGTGTCGCGAATGGCGGATGGGTCGGAGGAGATCTCGGGCATCATCAGATCATTGGTCGAAAATCTGATTATACCCGAGGCAAACCACACAGGCCGCTCGCTGGCGGTCCGAGTGTTTAATGGCCTTCTTTCTTCATCTTCTCCAGACGTGTCCCGGCCAGCCGGGCCACCGGGGTGCCCGGATAGCGCTGCTGGACCTCGGTGAGCGCCTGGCGGGCCTTGTCGTAGGCGCCCAGCTCGTAGTGCACGTAACCGATCTTGAGCATCGCATCCGGCGTTTTGACGCTCTTGTTGTAGCTCAACACCTTGGTGAACTCTTCCAGGGCCAGCTTGTAATTGCGCAGCACGTAATTGCCTTCGGCAATCCAGTACTGGGCGTTATCGGCGAGGCCACTGTCCGGGTACTTGACCAGAAACGACCGGAAGGCCTTGATGGCCTTCTCGTACAGTCCCTGCTTCATCAACCCAAAGGCCGCATCATATTCCTGCTGCTGTGCCGCGGTGACGGTACGGGGTCCGTCGGCGGCTGACGATGTCGGCGGGACCGACGCAATCCCGGCACCTCCGGTTGCAGCGGCCGCCGGCGTGCTGGCGTGCCGTTCGGTTTCACGCAAGCGCTTGTCGAGATCGTCGTACAGCGACCGCTGACGATTTTTGAGCTGTTCGAGTTCGTGACCTTGTACTTCCGTGGTGTTGCGCAACTGTCGCACCTCGGCCTGCAGGGCTTCCAGCTGTTGCAACAGATCCAGCAAGTTATCTCGCTGGGTACTGCTCGACGTCGTGCGAGCGCTGGTCCCGACCGCGCGCCGGTCAGGCAGGCGCTCTTCCGCCGCTGCCGGAACCATGCTGCCGGCCACGAAGGCCAGCAGCACAGTCAGCAACAGACCTCGATGACGTACTGGCATCGACATCGTGACTTCAGTAGAGGATTTCGACACGACGATTGAGGGCCCAGGCCGCCTCATTGTGATCATTGGCCACCGGCTTCTCTTCACCGTAGGAAACGACCTTGATGCGATCGGCGCTTACGCCAAGGAGTTTGACCATCCGCTCCACAGCCTGGGCACGACGCTCGCCCAGCGCCAGGTTGTATTCGCGCGTACCGCGTTCGTCGGCATGGCCTTCGAGCACGACCTTCACGCCCTTGTTGGCCGCAAGATAGGAGGCATGTGCTTCAACAATCGCGCGGTTCTCGTCATCCACGGAACTGGAGTCAAAAGCGAAATACACGCGACGCTTCTTGAGCAGGTCAGCCTGGGCCTTGGCGTCCAGTGGTTTGCCGGAAACACCGCCGGCAGCATCGGCCCCGGCAGCACCGACACTCTTGTCGTCTACGCTGGGCTTGGTGGACTCGGCGCCGCCGCAGGCGGCCAGCGACAGGGCCATCACAGTGATAAGGGACAGCAGAACCTTGTTGTGCATAGTTATCTCCTAGTTAATGGGGGTAGAACGGTTAAACGGTGACCAGGCCGGCTCGCGTACATCACCTTCCTGGAGTTTGAGGGTCTGGCGAACACGACCGTCGGAAGATACCGAGGCCAGTACACCGCGCCCGCCTTGCTCGGTCGCATACAGAATCATGCGGCCATTGGGTGCAAAACTGGGTGATTCATCGAGAGGCGTGTCGGTCAAAACCTGCAGTACCCCGGCTGATAGATGGTACAGCGCAGCATGATAACGCCCCGCCACGCCGCTCACCAGCGTCAGCATCTTTCCATCCGGCGAATAGGAAGCGCCGGCATTGTATTCACCCTGGAAAGTCAGGCGTTCGACGCGGCTGCCGTCGGCACGCATGCGGTAGATCTGCGGTTTGCCGCTGCGATCCGAGGTAAAAATGATCTCCTGGCCGTCCGGTGACCAGGCCGGCTCGGTATCGATGGCGGGATGCTGGGTGAGGCGCGTCAGCGTTAAATCGGACAAGCGCATCACATAGATTTCGGGATTGCCATCGCGCGACAGGGTCAACGCCAACCGGCTGCCGTCCGGCGACCAGGCCGGGGCCGAGTTGATGCCATTGAATTCCGCCGCACGGCTGCGCGTTCCGCGCAGCACATCCTGAAGGTAGAGCACCGGCCGACGTTGCTCAAAGGAGACATAGGCAAGCCGGCTGCCGTCCGGTGACCAGGCCGGTGACATGATCGGTTCCGGCGACGTCAGCACCGTGACCGGGTTATAGCCATCGGCGTCCGCCAACTGCAGACGGAACCGGTATTTCCGCCCATTCTGCTCGCGCGTGACGTAGGCAATACGGGTGCTGAACACCCCCGGTTCGCCCGTCAGCTTTTCATAAATGATGTCGCTGATCTGGTGCGCGGCCGCCCGCAAGCGATTGCTGGGAACGGTATAGCTGTAGCCGGCCAGCTGCTGCTCCTTATAAATATCATAGAGGCGGAAATCCACCTGCCAGCGGTCACGTCCGGCCGGCTTGACCTTGCCAATCACCAGTGCCTCGGCCTTGATGATGCGCCAGTCCTTGAAGATCACCTGACGGTCGTCGCTGGGTCGTGAAACAAAATCTCTCGGGTCGAGCGGCGTAAACCGGCCGCTACGTGCCAGATCGGCCTGTACAATGGCATTCACATCCTGGGGCGGAACATTCCGTGCATCGGTCGCAAATGGAACAATGGCGATCGGCAATCCGCTGTCCACGCCTTGGGTGATTTCGATTGTGAGGATGGCCCACGCAGGTACTGCGCTGCCCAGCAAGCCCAACAGCACGCCGACCCGTACCAGCCCGATAAACCTTTTCACGTCAATCCCTCCGGTCGGAATCGTAATTCCAGTTCACGAAAATGTTCGAACAGCCCTTTGTCTTCCGGCAACGGCAGGGGCGACGCCTTGTATACCGCGTTCTCCACCGAGCGATCAAATGGTGGATTGCCGCTAGGCCGGATCACCGTCGCCTTAATCACCTCGCCTGTCGGTGAAAGCCGCACCCGCACCACGCACTCCATGTTCTTGCTCCACCCGGCCGGCCGTACCCAGTTGCGCTCGACCTGCTGGCGAATGAGCCCTTCGTAACGATCCAGCTCGGATTGGGTGCGTGCGGCCTGCTCGGCCCGGCGTTTCTCAAACTCCTGCTGTCGCTTGCGATCCTGTTCTTCGCTGGCGAGCTGTTCTTTCAGGCTTTGTTCAGCGGCGCGGCGGCGCTCTTCCGTCTCTTTTTTGCGCTTGATGGCGGTCTGGCGCTCCTGTTCCTTGCGTTGCTTTTCCGCCTCGGCGGCCTTGCGTTTCTCCTGAGCCTGGCGCTTGGCCTCGGCGGCCTTGGCCTGCTCGGCGCGGCGCTTTTCTTCGGTCGCTTTGCGTTCGCGTTCCTTACGCTCATTCTGATTCTTCGCTTCCTGTTCGGCCCTGGCGCGCTCCTCGCGTTTGCGGCGCTCCAGCTCCTTGCGCGCCTCGGCATCGTTCATGGACTGCGCCTGAATGATCCGGGCCGGTGCCGGCGGCCTGGCCTGCCAGCGCACCCCGATCACCAGCAAGGCCAGGAGGACAAGATGTACAAGCACGGCATAAATCACCGCCTTTCGGCTTCCGGGCAGGGAGCGCGGCGTGCGGAACACCATCCTACTTCTTGCCTGGCTTCCGCGTGTCCGGCGTCTGGGTGACCAGTCCGACGCTGGGCACACCGGCGGTCTGCAACAGCACCATGGCCTGCATGATATCGTTGTACGCCGCCTGGCGGTCACCGCGGATCAATACCGGGGTCTGCGGACGCACGCGCATGATGGCCGCCACCTTGCTTTGCAGTTCCTGGGTTCCAATTTCGCGATCATCGAGAAACAGCTTGCCGCGCCGATCGACCGTCACCACCAGGGTCTCGCGATCCGGGTTGTCGACGGCCTGAGCCGCGGCCTTCGGTAACTCCACCTTCACGCCGGGAGTCAGCAACGGTGCGGTGATCATGAAAATCACCAGCAACACCAGCATGACGTCGATGTACGGGACAACGTTGATATCGGAGATACGCTTGCGGCGCACGCGGACGATGGGCATGTCAGGCCTTGCTCATGAAGGCCTGACGGTGAAGGATGCTGGCGAACTCTTCCATGAAGATTTCGTAGCGCGTCACCAGGCGTTCAACATCATTGGAATAGCGGTTGTAGGCGATGACCGCCGGGATCGCGGCAAACAGGCCCATGGCCGTGGCAATCAGGGCCTCGGCAATGCCGGGTGCTACGCTGGCGATAGTGGCCTGCTGCGCCATGCTCAAGCCCTGAAACGAATGCATGATGCCCCAAACAGTGCCAAACAGACCAACGTAGGGGCTGGTCGAACCAACCGTAGCCAGGAAGGACAGATGGGTTTCCATGTAGTCGAGCTCACGCGTCAGCGCCACCCGCATGGCGCGCTGCACGCCTTCGAGAATTTCCGTCGGCTGGATATTCTTCTGCTTTTCGAGACGGGCATATTCCTTGAAACCAGACACAAACACACTGTCCATGCCGGACAGTGTGTCTTCATTCTGTGACAGTTCGCGAAACATCTGGTTCAGGTTTCCACCGGACCAGAACCGGCTCTCGAATCGCTCGGCGGCGCGCGCCGCCAGCTTGAAGGCGGCCCACTTGCGGAAGATCATGGTCCAGGACACGAGCGAGGCGGCGAGCAGCAACAGCATGACCAGCTGCACCACGAAGCTGGCATGACTGAGGATATTGATCAGCGCCAGGCCCTCGTTGCTTGCGGTGAGATTCACAGTTTCTCCTTGTACATGATGATTCAGCTCAACGTCGTTGTTGGTGTTCCGCCCTGCCAGGACTCCACGGCCGCCGCCACCTGCGGCGGGATCGCCACCGGGATAAAGCGCTCGGCATCGATGCAGGCCACGCGCACCTCGCCGCTGGCCAGCGTTACAGACTGGCAGCGGACTTCCTGCGACAGCGTCAAGCTGGCCGCCCCACGGCGCTGCACAGCCACCGTCACGGTGACCAGTTCATTGAAGCGCGCCGGCTTGTGGAAGGTAATGCTGACAGAACTCACGGCAAATATGACTCCATGTGCACGGCGGAGTTCATCCTGCTCAAATCCCAGGGCACGCAGCCATTCCGTGCGCGCGCGCTCCATGAAATTGAGGTAATTCGAGTGGTACACCACACCGCCGGTATCGGTGTCCTCGTAATACACCCGGATCGGCAGGGAAAAAGTTGAATTCATGTCCGGCGTGAAATCAGTCCTCGTCGAAGATGCCGCGCTGGGGGGTATCTCCGCCGGTTGGCGGCGTCAGCCCGAGATGCTGCCAGGCGCGCCGCGTAGCGACACGGCCGCGTGGAGTGCGCATCAGGAAACCCTGCTGGGTCAGGTACGGCTCAATCACGTCTTCAATCGTGCCGCGTTCCTCGCCGATGGCGGCGGCCAGCGCATCAATGCCCACCGGACCACCGGCAAAGCGTTCGATCACGGCTTCCAGCAGTCGGCGGTCAAGGGCATCGAATCCTTCTGCGTCCACGTTCAGCATGACGAGCGCGTCTTCGGCGATGCGGCCGCTCAATACGCCCTGGCCTTTCACTTCGGCATAGTCGCGCGCCCGCCGCAGCAGGCGGTTGGCAATACGCGGGGTGCCGCGGGAGCGACGGGCAATGGCGTGAATCCCCTCGGCCTCGGCTTCAATGCCCAAAATACCGGCCGAACGTCGCACGATCCGGGCCAGATCTTCCGCCGCGTAGAATTCCAGACGCTGCACGATGCCAAACCGGTCACGCAATGGACTGGTCAACAACCCGGCACGCGTGGTGGCGCCAATCAGCGTGAATGGCGGAAGATCCAGTTTGATCGAACGAGCCGCCGGCCCCTCACCAATAAGAATATCAATTTGATAATCCTCCATGGCCGGATAGAGGATCTCTTCGACGACCGGGCTGAGGCGATGAATTTCATCGATAAACAGCACGTCGTGGGGCTGGAGGTTGGTCAATAAGGCAGCGAGATCACCGGCACGTTCCAGTACCGGGCCAGAGGTCTGGCGCAGGGTGGCCCCCATCTCGTGCGCAATGATGTGCGCCAGGGTGGTCTTGCCGAGACCGGGAGGACCAAACAGCAATACGTGGTCAAGCGCTTCGGTACGCTGACGCGCCGCCGAAATGAAAATCTCCATTTGCTCCCGGACCGGCTTCTGCCCTACATAGTCGGCCAGGCGGGCCGGGCGCAAGCGCAGCTCGAGACCAACCTCATCAGTTGCGGCCTCCGGTTTGCCTGAAACAAGCCTGTCCGTTTCGATCATATATATAAGTATGCCACTCACCCGTTCCTGGCTGAATTGGCGCTGTTTCCCTCGTTATGACTTCAAACCCGCCAGTCCTTTGAGCGCCTGGCGAATGAGATCCTCACTCTTCATGTCCTCGTGCGGCAGATTGCTGATTGCGCGGCTGGCCTCGGCCGGTTTGTAGCCTAACGCAATCAGAGCGCTCACGGCCTCCTGTGCCGGATCGACCGGCCTGCCTGCCGGACGGGCGGTCCCGGGTGCCGGTGACATGTTCAGATCCACCTTGTCGCGCAGCTCCATCACCAGTCGTTCGGCGGTCTTGCGGCCAATCCCGGGCACCTTGGTTAACCGAGCAATGTCTTCATGGGTCAGGCAAAGCAGCAATTCCTGCTCGGAAAGTCCGGACAACACCGCCAGCGCCACGCGTGGCCCGACGCCGTTGACCTTCAGAAGATGTCGAAACCATTGACGTTGTGACTCGCGGGAAAATCCGTAGAGCAGATGGGCATCTTCGCGTACGACCAAATGGGTATACAGCGTTACCTGCTCGCCGACGGCTGGCAGATCGTAAAAGGTGGACATGGGGGCCTCCAGTTCATACCCCACTCCGCTCACTTCCAGCAACAACGCCGGGGGTTCCTTGCGAATCAGTACACCGGTCAGCCGACCAATCATGCCAATCGCCTCCGTACCCGGCGGCTGGCACGGCGTGAACGCAACCCGGGTTGCCGACGAGCGCTGTGAGCGTGATGGGCATGACAGATGGCACAGGCCAGCGCATCGGCAGCGTCGGTCTGCGGATTGCCGGAGAGCGTGAGCAGCGCCTTGACCATGTGTTTGACCTGCTCCTTCTGGGCATGTCCTTTGCCAACCAGTGATTGTTTCACCTGCAACGCCGAGTATTCACTGACTGGCAAGAGTCGATTGGCCGCGGCCAGTACGGCGGCGGCCCGAGCCTGCCCGAGCTTGAGCGCGGAGTCGGCATTGCGGGCCATAAACACCTTTTCCACCACAACAGCATCCGGTCGATAGGCGCCGATCACTTCCGTGATGCCTTCGTAGATGACCTTGAGGCGCTCGGCCAGGGACACCGCCGGCACCCGCACCACGCCACTGGCAACATAACTGATCTTGCCATTCGACAACACATGGATCACACCGAAGCCGGTCAGTCGCGAGCCGGGATCAATGCCCAGAATACGCATTCAGTCCTGTGCCCTGAACATGTCAGCCGCCATGCTGACCAACCAGTGGTTCCGGTAAATCGGCATTGCTGTAGACGTGCTGCACATCATCCAGATCTTCGAGAGCCTCCAGCAGTTTCCACATCTTTTCGGCATCCTCGCCGACCAGTGCAATGTCACTGGTGGCACGCTGACAGATTTCAGCATGGTCAGGCTTCAGGGCCGCCTTGTCCATGGCCTCGCACACCGCTGTAAATTGTTCCGGTGCCGTGACAACTTCGATACTGCCATCGTCCTGGGCGACAACGTCGTCGGCGCCGGCTTCCAGTGCGGCAGCCATGATCCGGTCTTCGCTGGCGCCGGGAGCGTAGGTCAGCACCCCAAGCCGGTGAAACAGAAATCCCACGGAACCATCCTGGCCCAGGTTTCCACCGTGCTTGGTAAACGCGTGCCGCACTTCACCAACTGTCCGGGTTCGGTTGTCAGTCTGGCATTCAACGATGACCGCCACACCGCCCGGGCCATAACCTTCGTAATGGATTTCCTCGTATTGCGCACCCTCCAGCTCGCCGGTGCCGCGCTTGATGGCGCGCTCGATCGTGTCCTTGGTCATGTTGGCGTCGAGCGCCTTGTCGATAACAGCGCGCAGACGCGGATTCTGTTTGGGATCGCCACCACCACCCGTGCGGGCAGAAATCGTGATTTCGCGAATTAGCTTGGTGAACACCTTGCCACGCCGGGCATCCTGCACCCCCTTGCGGTGCTTGATATTGGCCCATTTGCTGTGACCGGCCATGAGTGCCCTGCCGTATCGGCCTGTTTCTCAGAGTAATTGGCCCGTCTTGAACCCGACGGATGACGCCGCTCAGTTTATCACTGCCGCTGTCAGCTCCCAACTGCTTGGCATGGTCTGTGCACCATTCCCAAGATTCAGGTATGAAGCCATTTCGCCCGCTTTCGACGGGTACTCCTGCAGGGAAGCCTCCATTCGCAATCCGTCCAGGAGGCATGATGAAAAAGTACGTCCTCACCAACGAAGCCGGTGACACCGGAACCGGTGTCAAAGTCAAAGTCGGAAAATTTGTTCATGACGCAGCCCAGCATGCGGCCCTGCTCGCGCGCCTGACCAGCTGTGCCGAAAATCCGGGCCTGGCCGTGCTGGTCAGCCCGATCCTGCCGGAGAACAGCAGATTATTTCAGGTACATTCCTGGAATGTGGCGGTTGGCGATCCCGGCCAGGCCCAGAACTACACTGTCATCAAGGAGATGCCGGTTGTCCCGCAGGCAATGCTTGAAATGCGCCTGACCTTCGCACTGCTGGTGCTCAAGGAGATGATCACCAATCGTGAATTCCGCATCTGGGCTGAAAACTGGATCGCCAACAAGGATCGGAGCGCCGAAGCCGCCACCAAGGTTCGCAAGATCCTGGAAGGCGAGCAGGAAGCCAGTGCGGAGCTCGAGGAATTGGCTGCCTGGGGCGCTTCCAGCACGGATGATCTGAAAACGGTTCATAAACTGGATGAACAGGATCAGCGCGCCTTGCAGGCTGTTCAGGCGGCCGAACTGGCGGCCAACCGCGGAGCCGATCAAGAAGCCGTATCCAGGGCCATCGCCAATACATTACTGGAGATTTCCAAAGTGGCCAGCAAGGTTGATCTCCTGACACTGGCCACACGGGTGCTGGGTGCCAATCAGGGCCAGGAATCCGAACCAGACGCAGGACTCGCCGCGAACTGACAATCAAGCTGAAACAGGCCGCTGGTGCATCAGCGGCCTGTTACGTTAATGCACGAACCTGCCGTTACGCAGGAATTGATTGATCTGGCGCGCCACCAGCGGAGAAAACAACATGGCCGAGTGGGCGACCGGCAGCACCACCCGGTCTTGCGCATCCGGCACATCGGTTTCATCAACCAGCACGGTTCCATCACTCGGCGTCGTCAGCCGTGCCACCAGTCGCCCCAGCCCCAGGGCACGACTGCCGGCGATCACCCCGGTATCGGCGGGCGGCCATCCCCAGCGCCGAACCTGCCCAGCCACCAGATCGGACAACGAACGACCTCCCATCTGCCGGCCAACGGGCGAGCGCATGATGCTCTCCCCGGCCAGGCTGCCCTGTTGCGGCGAACCGAGGTAGACAATTCGTCCCGGACGCTGCTGGGGATGGAAATGGAACAAGGCACGAATAACGATTCCACCCAGGCTATAGCCGACCCAGTGCACGGTTTCTCCCGGCACCTCGGCCAGAAAGGCCTGAAGACGGTCGGCATTGCTGTGCAGATCGCAGCGCACGCTCGGATATGAAAACGGAAAGACGCGGAACCCGGTCCGCCGCAAGCGCAGCGCCAGAGGCTGAAGCGCCAGGCTGTTCAACCACAGGCCGTTCACCAGCACCACGCTCGCCTTCTCGTCCATATGTATCCAGTCCGGTGCCGTCAGGGGGAACGGGACGCGTTCCCGATGCGATCTTTCAGGAGATGCCGCAATGCGTCGCGATTGGTCCAGGAAAATACCCGCTCGATGGCCTCCGGGAAAGACACCCAGACGTACTTCAGATGCTCGCCGGGACTGAGGACGATGTCCTGCTCACGCGGCAATTCAAGCGAAAAGAAATGCTCGGTGTTCTCGAACACATCCGGAGCGTAGCGGTAGCGGAACTGCGGAAAGATTTCGTAGCGTTGCTGCAGTTGCCAGTCCTCCAGGTCATCGGGCGAGACACGTATCCCGGTTTCCTCGTGCAGCTCGCGGGCCGCGGTTTCGGCCGGCTGCTCATCGCCCCACTCCATGCTGCCGGTAACCGACTGCCAGAAATCCGGGTGATCGGCGCGCTGCAACAGCAAGACCTTGCCGGTGCGCGTGTAGACCACCACCAGCACCGACTCCGGCCGCTTGTAGGCACGCGGAGGGGTTGCCGCCATGCGCGGTACCGGACCTATTCGGTTTTGCCGGCGGTCTCGACCGGCTTGCGCAAACGAATGTTCAGCTCACGCAATTGTGCTTCGTCCACAATGCTCGGGGCCTCGGTCAGCAGGCACGAAGCCTTCTGGGTCTTGGGGAAGGCAATCACATCGCGGATCGAATCGGCACCAGCCATCAGGGCACTGATGCGGTCAAGGCCAAAGGCGATGCCACCGTGCGGGGGTGCACCGTACTGCAGGGCATCGAGGAGAAACCCGAACTTGGTTCGCTGCGCCTGTTCATCGATACCCAGCAGTGAAAATACTTTCTGCTGCACATCTTCGCGATGGATGCGGATCGAGCCGCCACCGATTTCAGAGCCGTTCAGCACCATGTCATAGGCGCGCGACAGCGCATTGGCCGGGTCGAGGTCGAATGATGTGGCGATATCGCTTTTGGGCGCGGTGAACGGATGATGCAGCGCCACCCAGCGTTTGGCCTCGGCGTCATACTCGAACATCGGGAAGTCCACCACCCACAGCGGCTTCCATTCGCTGGACACCAGAGCGCGATCGTGGCCGAGCTTGAGGCGCAAGGCGCCCAGCGCGTCGTTCACGACCTTGGCACTGTCGGCACCAAAGAAAATGAGATCGCCGGTCGTGGCTCCCGTGCGCCGCATGATCTCAGCAATCGCCTCATCCGGCAGAAACTTGAGGATCGGTGATTGCAGACCCTCGCGGCCCTTGCCGGCATCGTTGACCTTGATGTACGCCAGCCCCTTGGCACCATACTGGGCGACAAACGCCGTGTAGTCGTCGATATCCTTGCGCGACAGTTCGCCACCCTTCGGCAGCCGCAACGCCGCCACGCGACCGCTCGGCGAATTGGCCGGACCGGCAAATACCTTGAAATCGACATTCTTCAGCAAGTCGCTGACCTCAACCAGCTCCAGCGGGATGCGCAGATCAGGACGGTCAACACCGAAGCGTTGCATCGACTCGTGCCAGTTCATGCGTGGAAAGGGTTTCGGCAACTCAACATTGAGTACGGTGTTGAAGGCCGTGCGGATCATGTCTTCCATAATCCCCATCACACCCTCTTCGTCGAGGAACGAGGTTTCGATATCGAGCTGGGTAAACTCCGGCTGGCGGTCGGCCCGCAAATCCTCATCACGGAAACAGCGCGTCACCTGGTAATACCGTTCGAAACCCGCCACCATCAATAGCTGCTTGAACAACTGCGGCGACTGCGGCAGTGCGAAAAACTGGCCTGGATGGGTGCGCGACGGCACCAGGTAATCACGAGCGCCCTCGGGGGTGGACTTGGTCAGCACCGGCGTCTCAATCTCGACGAACTCCTGGTCTTCGAGATAACGGCGCAGGGTCTGTACCAGCTTGTGGCGCATCAGGATGTTGCGGCGCATGTGGTCACGGCGCAGATCGAGGTAACGGTATTTGAGGCGCACGGTCTCGCCGAGTTCGGCCTCATCGAGCTGAAACGGCAGCGGCTCGGATTTGTTGAGCACCTCGATGGTCTCGGCCGCCACCTCAATCTGGCCGCTGGGCAGGTGCGGATTCTCGGTACCGGCCGGGCGCTGGCGCACCGTCCCGGTTACGCGCAGCACATACTCATGACGCACCCCTTCGGCCACGGTAAAAGCCGTGGCATTGTCCGGGTCAAACACGGCCTGGGCCAGACCATGACGGTCCCGCAGATCGATGAAGATCACCCCACCGTGGTCACGCCGGCGATGCGCCCAGCCGCACAGTGTAACCCGCTGTCCGGCGTGCGTCTGATTGAGATGACCACAATAATGACTGCGCATGAAAATAATTCCCGGATGTTGCAGATTGTTGTTGGGCGGTGTGAGCACCGCGATGTCAGCGTACCGGGGCGTCGGAACGCTTGTCCTCCGGCACGACGGCGCCGGCGGATAAAATCAGCTTGATGCCGGCATCCACGGACATATCGAGTTCGATGATGTCTTCGCGCGGCACCATGAGGAAATATCCACCGGTCGGGTTGGGTGTGGTCGGCACAAACACATTGACCAGATCCTTCCCGGTCTTGTCATTGCCCTCGCGCATCCCCTCTCCCGTCACAAAGGCGACGGTCCACACCCCGGGGTGGGGAAAGCGCACCATGACCACTCTCCGGAACGATTTGCCCTTGCCGCTGAACAATGTCTCGGTGAGCTGCTTGGATGCCGAGTAGATGGCCCGCACTACGGGAATCCGCGCCAGCAACTGTTCCCACAGCTTGACCATGCTGCTGCCAAACAGATTGGTCACCACCATGCCGGTGATGAACAGCACGACCCCGGAGAGCAGCAACCCCAATCCGGGGATATGCACACCGAGCAGCTGATCCGGCTGCCAGGATCCGGGCAGAATCAGCAATGTGCTGTCAACCAGATCAATCAAAAACTTGACCACCAGCACCGTGGCCAGGATGGGCAGCCACACCAGCAGGCCGGCAATCAGGTAGCGTCGCAGGGCACTCATGAAATTCAGCGGACTCCGAAAATGCGTTGGCGAGCGTCAATGACAGCCACAGGCACCGCCACCGCAACCGCCGGCCTTCGGGCCGGAGTCCGAGCTGCTGCCCGGTTCAGGGTCCTTCTTCGCCGCACCACCCTTGAAATCGGTGGCATACCAGCCCTGGCCCTTGAGCTGAAATCCGGCCGCGCTCAATTGCTTGCGCACATCGGCTTGTCCACAGGTCGGACAGGCCTCCGGTGCCGGATCGCTCATTTTCTGCATGACTTCAAAGTCGTGACCGCAGGCCTGGCAGCGGTATCCGTAGATCGGCATAAAAAAACCTCCATAATCAACAATCTGGCTGCCACGGATAATGGGGGCCGCCGGGAGAAATCAAAGCGGAATTATAGCCTGAAGCCGGGCCGGGCCTGAAACTTCCGCTCTGCGGCGCGGCTGGCCCCGCCGGCTCGAACAGGAATCGAGCCGATGCAAAATTCGGAAATGTTCTGGTAGACAGAAGTCGCGGGTTGATTCCGTCGGGCACGCTGCTCGAACCTACAGGCACACCATTAGTGTTGTGAATGTGCGCGCTTACCTGCCGCTGTTCAGGTGATGGTCGAAGATGGTGCAGCGATACTGCATCGCCGCTGTCATCCGGGATCGTCAAGACTTCTATTTTTCCCGGGAATTATGCTAATGTTTGCGCCGCCGGATTACCCAGCGTCAACCATCACACTACAACCGACCCTCACTAGGGAGCGATACATGGCCACAAAAAAGTCGTCCAAGAAACCCACTACCAAATCCGAAATTCTGAGCACCCTGTCCGACAAAACCGGCTTGAAGCGCAAGGAAGTCAGCGCAGTTTTCGATGAACTTTCCACACTGATCAAACGTGACCTCAAGGGCGTTGGCCTGTTCAACGTCATGGGCCTCATGAAGGTCAAGGTGGTGCACAAGCCGGCGCAGCCGGCGCGCAAGGGCATCAATCCGTTCACCAAGGAAGAGGTGATGTTCAAGGCGAAGCCAGCACGNNATACAAACAGGCCACCTTCGGGTGGCCTTGTTTTTTTCCGCTTAGCGACGCTGCAGGATGCACAGCAAACCGGTCACGGGCACTCCCTGTTCCACCCGCAGGGTGGTGGCACGTGATGCGCGTACCACCATTCCCGCGGCCCGAGCCTCGGTCTCGAGATAGTCGGGGGCATGGGCATACCGGCCGGTGGAGCGTAGCCGGAATCCCGATCCGATCGACAGGGCCTCGACCGAGAAGGCCAGCCGGCCACCCGGTCGGAGGGCCGCGGCCGTTGCGGAAAATAATGGCGCGAGATCTCCCAGATAAACCAAGACATCGGCTGCCACAGCCAGATCCAGATCAGCAGACCGCTGCGACAACGCCGTTACCAGCTCACCCACCACCAGAGCGTCGTAACACCCCCGTGCCGCCGCCTGTTCCAGCATACGCGGCGACAGATCGACCCCGGTCAGCCGACGAGCCCAGGGACGCAGGGCCTGGCCGCTGAGGCCGGTCCCGCAACCGAGGTCCATCATTTCGAGACCCGGGGCCAGGTGATCTTCCCTGAGCAGGGACACCAGCTGTTCCGGGACCGAGTATTGCAGGGTGTCCGTCAAATGGCGCTCGTAGTTGGCCGCATAACTGTCGAACAGCCGTGCCACATAATCGGTCGGGGCGCTCACCGGGTTTTCGCCTCGCAGCGCCGCGAGTTTAAAGGCTGCTTCGGACAGCTTAGGCTCAAGACGCAGGGCCTCGCGATAACCCTGCTCGGCCTCACGGAGCCGTCCGAGGGCCGCCAGCAGGGTGGCCAGATTTTTGTGGGCTTCTGCAAACTCCGGGCGGTGTATCAACGCGGCCCGGTAGCAGCCCTCGGCCTCGATCAGCCGGTCCTGGGCGACCAGCAGCAACCCGAGATTGTTGAGCACTACGGCATCATCCGGGTCCAGCGCGAGCGCCTGCCGGAAACAGGCTTCAGCTGATACGGCATCACCGCCCTCCTGGTACCAGCCGCCCAGATCGTTCCAGGCGGGTGCCTGCGACGGGTCGGCGGCAAGGGCGGCTTCATAGTGAGTCCGGGCTGTGTCCCGATCACCACTTTCCTGATACAGCTCGCCGAGTCCAAGATGGGCGACCACGCAGTGCGGATCCTGCTGCAGGACTTCCCGATAACAGACCATCGCCGCGTCCGGCTTGCCGCGCGCGCGTTCCACCACTGCGAGATTGAGTTGCGCCTCCAGATGCCGGGGCTGGATGATCAATAANNCTGCCGGCATCGCGCAACACATTGGCCAGGTTATAGTGAAACACTGCCTCGCGCGGGCGACTGGCCAGCGCCCGGCGGATCGATTGTTCGGCTGACTGCAAGTCGCCGCGGGTCTGGGCGGCCAGGCCAAGCAAGTGCCAGGCGTCGGCATGCTCCGGTGACTGCGCCAGAAGCAATCGGTACTGATGTTCAGCCGCCTGCAAGTTACCGGCTTCGTGCAGACGCACCGCGGCAGTGAGCAAATCGCTGATCGAGGGTGAATCCATGCTCGGTCTCGTACGGTCTAGGCGCACCAGCGCATTGGCAGTAAGCTTGGCTTGTCTCTCACGGTGTCAGGATCGCCTCCATGAAATACTGCAGCCAGTGCGGTGGCCCCATCAACCGCCACGTGCCGACAGGGGATACGCATGAGCGCGACGTATGCGCCAACTGCCAAACCATCCACTACCAGAATCCCAAGATGGTCGTCGGCTGCATCCCGGAATGGGAGGACCGGATCCTGCTTTGCCGGCGCGCCATCGAACCACGCGTCGGCCTGTGGACACTGCCGGCCGGCTTCATGGAGCTCAATGAGACCACGGCACAGGCGGCCGCACGCGAGGCCCAGGAAGAGGCCAATGCCGTCACTGAAATTGGCGAACTGTACACACTCTACAGCCTGCCGCACATCAATCAGGTCTACCTGATCTACCGCGCTCGCTTGCTGAATCTCGACTTCTCACCGGGCGACGAAAGCCTCGAAGTGCGGCTATTCCACGAATCCGACATCCCCTGGCCGGAAATGGCCTTCCCGGTAGTGACTCGCACCCTGCAATTGTACTTTGCCGACCGGTTACGCGGCGATTTTCGGGTGCACCATGGCGACTTCGCGCCACCTCAGTGGATTGCACGCCCGTAAATACTGGCGGTGTGTCTCGAACGATCGCCACGTGCATTCGCGGCCGCCATGATTTCCCACGCCGAACTCAGAAACGGCCGTCGGTCGACCTGCAGTCCGGCCCGTTTCGCTTCTTCAATCAGCATTCCCATATACGCTTCAAGATCATTTGCCGTCGTCGGATTCGGATCGTGCAAGGTCACGATCACCGGGATATAACCGGACACGACCGGCAACTGACCGGCGGCGATTTGACGCGCCACGTTTTGCAGGTGTGCCTGGGCGCGCGTGCGGGCAAACATGTTATAGGTGTAGCCATTGCTTTTGCCATCACGCAGCGTGATGTCGTCCAGCACCAGGGTCAGGCCGTGTGCCTCGTAGCGCGCCACCGTGGCGGCATTGTGTGCCCAGAATGGCGGACGCAAATACTGCGGTACATCTCCGGTCAGCGAGAAGATATCGGCAATGCCGTTCTCCAGCATGCGGTCAAGCTCAGGCAGCGGCATGCGCACATGGCTCACGTGCCCGTCTGGCGTGGCGGTATGGATTCCCAGCAGGTGGCCTTCGTCATGCATGCGGCGCATCAGTTGCTGACCAACGGCTGTACCGCCAAATCGCGGATGCCGCGTCTGGACGAAAAAAATCGCCTTGACCCCTTTCTGCCAGCGGTTGCGGGCCAGCGTGTCGAGGATTTTTGCGGTGGTGTTGTTCTCGGTCGCGGAACTGGGTCCGTCGTCGAAAGTCATCAGAAACCGGATTGGCGGCATCCCGGACGTGTCACCGGGATTGCGGGATATGGTTTCGGGAACGGCTCGACAGGCGCCGAGCAACATCAACAATATGGCAAGCAGGGCATTTCTCATCCTTCAGCCCGCCTCTTGCCCGGTGGTTGATTGGCCCACGCTCTTCTTGTGGTTGTGCGCCTGCGCCGCGGCCTGCAGGCGCGTACGCTGTTGGTCAGCACGCGCGGAACGTGGCGCGCAGTAATTGATATTCTGCAAAATGTTCATCATGGATTGCACGGCAACGGCGACAGCCCCCATACAAACTATAGCAAGCTCCCCGGGTCCGACAACCCTGCCGTTATTGGTGCAGGGGCCGGCCAAGGGCGGCCAGGGTCGCCTCGCGCAACGCCTCGGAAAGGGTTGGATGGGCATGGCTGATACGCGCGATATCCTCGGCTGCCGCGGCAAATTCGAGGGCCACGACGGCCTCGGCCAGCAGTTCCGAGACCTGGGGGCCGATCAGGTGTACACCGAGGAGTCGGTCAGTCTTCTCATCCGCCAAGACCTTTACAAACCCCCGTGAGTCCCCGAGGGCCTGGGCCCGGCCACTGGCCATGAACCAGAATAGCCCCTTGCGATACACAGTACCGGCCGCTTTCAGGGCCTGCTCGGTCTGTCCGACCCAGGCAATTTCGGGGGCGGTATAAATGACTGACGGAATGGCGGCGTAGTTCACCTCAGGCATCTGCCCGGCGATACGTTCGGCCACCGCCATACCCTCTTCCGATGCCTTGTGGGCCAGCATTGGCCCACGCACGCAGTCGCCGATGGCGTACACATTTGGCACCGTGGTCCGGCAACGGTCATCGACCTCGATGAACCCGCGTGCATCACAGCTGATCTTCACGACATCAAGATTGAGATCGTGGGTGTTGGGTACGCGCCCGGCCGCGACCAGCAAGCGGTCGCACTCCAGTCGCTGCGAGCCCTGGGCATCGCTATAGTTGATGATCACACCCGAAGCCGTCGTCTTCATGCCAGACGGTTTCGCGCCCAGGCGAATAACCAGCCCCGTGTCACGCGTCAACAATTTGTAGGCCTCACTGGCCACTTGCTCGTCCGCCATACCCAGAAACCGCTCATGGGGTTCGAGCAGGGTCACCTCGGCGCCCAAACGTCGCCAGACACTGCCGAGCTCCAGGCCAATGACCCCGGCGCCAACAATACCGAGATGTTTCGGTACCTCGCGGAATTCCAGGGCACCCACATTGTCGACCACACGCTCACCGTCAAGCGGAAACATCGGCAAGCTCGCCGGCATCGAACCGCTGGCGATGATCACGCTGCGCGCAGTGATGGTCTCGTGTCCACCATCATGCTCGACATCCAGCTGGCAGGTGGCGCCAACTGACACGAAACGCGAATAACCCGGTTTGTGCTCGATCTTGTTCTTGCGAAACAGAAAGGCGATTCCGCTGGTGGATTTTTCGACGATCTTGTTTTTACGCGCCTGCATGGTTGCCACATCGATCGCCACACCCTGCACGCGGATACCGTGCGCAGTCAGTCCGTGTTGCAGATGGGCAAACTGTTCGGAGGATTCGAGCAATGCCTTGGACGGAATGCAGCCGACATTCAGGCAGGTGCCGCCCAGAGAGGTTTGGCCGTCCGGGCGCTGCCAGGCATCGATGCAGACGGTACGCAGACCGAGCTGGGCACAGCGAATGGCGGCCACATATCCACCGGGACCGGCCCCGATGACTGCCACATCATAGGTTTCTGCCATGACCGGTCTCAGACGTCGAGCAACAGGCGTGCCGGGTCTTCCAGCTCTTCCTTGATGGCCACCAGCCCGAGCACAGCATCGCGGCCGTCAATCAGGCGGTGATCGTATGACAGGGCCAGATACATCATCGGGCGCACCACAACCTGGCCCTTCTCTGCCATCGGCCGTTCCTCGATCTTGTGCATGCCCAGAATCGCACTTTGCGGCGGGTTGATGATCGGCGTCGACAACAGCGACCCGAACACGCCGCCATTGGTGAGCGTAAACGTGCCCCCGGTCAGCTCGTCGATGCCGAGCTTGCCGTCACGCGCGCGAGCCGCCTTGTCGGCGATATCGCGTTCGATGTCGGCGATCGACAGCTGATCGGCATCACGCAGGATCGGCACCACCAGCCCGCGCGGGCTCGACACCGCAATGCCGATGTCATAGTAGCCGTGATAGACGATATCGGTACCGTCAATCGAAGCATTGAGTACAGGGATTTTCTTGAGCGCCGCGATCGTTGCCTTGACGAAAAATGACATGAACCCGAGCTTGACACCGTGCTCCTTCTCGAATTGCTCCTTGTAACGCCCGCGCAGTTCCATGACCGGCTGCATGTTGACCTCATTGAAGGTCGTGAGCGCGGCGGTGGTGCGCTGCGATTCCAGCAGGCGTTCGGCAATCCGGGCACGAATGCGCGACATCGGCACTCGCTGTTCAGGGCGACCACTCGCCGTGTCGAAAACCATCGGCGCAGGTGGGGCAGTCGACGGCGTTTTCGGTGTGGCGGCCGTCTGGACATCCGCTTTGGTAATCCGTCCGCCGCGCCCGCTACCAGTCAGTGAGCCTGTGTCCACGTTCTTCTCGGCCGCCAGTTTACGAGCGGCTGGGCTGGCGGCTGGTGAGGCAGCCACTGGTTTTCCCGGGGCCGCTGGAGGGGCGGGTGGTGCCACGGTGGCCGGTGACGACGTAGCCGCCGTGGCTGACTGACTTGTGTCAAGTTCGGCAATCAGTTCGTCACCGGCAACCGTCTCGCCGTCGCCTTTGACGATGCGTTTCAGCACACCGCTGGCGGGTGCCGGTATCTCGAGCACCACCTTGTCGGTTTCAATTTCGACGATCACGTCGTCACGCACCACGGTCTCGCCAGCCTTCTTGCGCCAGGTCAGCAGGGTGGCGGTGGATACCGATTCAGGCAGAGGCGGGACTCGGATTTCCATGGTGGCTGGTCGGCTCGTTCCGGTGCTCCATTATGAACCCAGACGCAGGGCTTCCTCCACCAGGGCCTGTTGCTGGGCCCGATGGACGTCCAAATAGCCGGCCGCCGGCGATGCCGAAGGCGGGCGGCTGGCCACACGCAGCATCTGCCCGGGCCGAAGGCAATCGCGCAAGCCATGTTGAATCCAGTACCAGGCACCCTGGTTGCGCGGAGCTTCCTGGGCCCACAGGGCTTCGGAACTGTTCGGGTAGCGCTCAAATTCGCGCATCAGATCGTCCTGGGGGAAGGGGTACAGCTGTTCAATGCGCACAATAGCAATGTCATCTATCTTCTTATCATCACGCATGGCGACCAGCTCGTAATACAGCTTGCCACTGCACAATACCACCCGCCGCACCCGAGCCGGGTCAAGCGAGCCGGTTTCGCCAATCACCGTATGAAATTTACCCGTGGCCAGATCGTCCAGCGGGGACACCGCGGCCTTATGGCGCAACAGGCTCTTCGGCGTCATCACCACCAGCGGCTTGCGGCAGGGACGGATCAGCTGACGACGCAGCAGATGGAATATCTGCGCCGGTAGCGACGGGACGCAGACCTGGATATTGTTCTCGGCACACAACTGCAGGTACCGCTCGATTCGCGCCGATGAATGTTCCGGCCCCTGGCCCTCATAACCGTGCGGCAGCAGCATGACCAGACCGGACAAGACCCCCCACTTCGTCTCGCTCGAAGCGATAAACTGGTCAATCACCACCTGCGCGCCGTTGGCAAAGTCGCCGAATTGCGCCTCCCACACCACCAGCTCATTCGGCTCGGCCGCCGCATAGCCGTACTCGAAACCGAGCACCGCTTCTTCCGACAGCAACGAATCGACCACGATGAAATTCGGCTGGCCCTCACGCAGATGCTGCAGCGGGATCCAGTCACCCTCGTCCCAACGCTCGCGGTTCTGATCATGCAGGACCGCATGCCGGTGAAAGAACGTGCCGCGACGGGTATCCTGGCCGGACAGGCGGACGCCGTAACCATCATGCAGCAAGGCGGCATAGGCCAGGTTCTCGGCCATGCCCCAGTCGAGCGGGAGTTTTCCCTGCCCCATGGCACGGCGTGCCGCCATGATCTTTTCCACCGTCGGGTGCAGGCGGAAGTGCTCTGGAACCGTGGTCAATCGTTCGGACAGAAAGCGCAGCGTCTCGGCCGGCACACTGGTGTCGCCTGGTGCCGTCCAGTCGGTACCGATAAAGGGCTTCCAGTCGATTGCATAGGTTCGCTTGTAATCGGTCGGCATTCCCTTGACCAGCGACCCGCCGCCTTCCAGCAAAACCCGGTAGTCATCCATCATCCGGTCCGGATCACCCGAGCCCAGCACGCCCTCGGCCACGAGGCGATCGGCATACAACCGGCGGGTGCCCGGATGCTGGGCAATCTTGCGGTACATGAGCGGCTGCGTGACCATCGGCTCGTCCTGCTCGTTGTGGCCGAGGCGGCGGTAACACACCAAGTCGATGACCACGTCTTTGGCAAAGGTCATGCGGAAATCAAGTGCCGCCTGCGTAACCAGCATCACCGCTTCCGGGTCATCGCCGTTCACATGAAATACCGGCGCATCGATCATCTTGGCAACATCGGTGCAGTACAGGGTGGAGCGCGAATCGCGTGGATCGGACGTGGTGAAACCGATCTGGTTGTTGATCACCACATGCACCGTTCCACCAGTGCCGTAGCCGCGGGTCTGGGAGAGATTGAGCGTTTCCATGACCACGCCCTGTCCGGAGAAGGCCGCATCGCCATGCAACAACACCGGCACCGCGAGCATGCCGTGGCGGTCGGTGCGACGCTGCTGGCGAGCACGGGTGGCTCCTTCGATCACCGGGTCGATGATTTCGAGATGCGAAGGATTGAAGCCTAGCGTCAAGTGTATCGGCCCACTGGGCGTGGCGACATCGCGCGAATAACCCTGATGGTATTTCACGTCACCGGCGGTGTTGCCGGTCTTGTGTCTGCCCTCGAAATCCTCGAACAGCGACACTGGCGGCTTGCCGATGACATTGACCAGCACGTTGAGGCGGCCGCGATGTGCCATGCCAATCACCAGTTCCTGCACCTCCAGGCTGGCGGCATGTCGAACCAGTCCATCCAGCAACACGATCGTGCTTTCCCCGCCTTCCAGCGAGAATCGCTTCTGGCCGACGAAGCGGGTGTGCAGATATTTCTCGAACACCTCGGCGGCGGTCAGGCGTTCGAGAATGTGGCGTTTCTCATCAGCCTTCCACGCCGGCGTGGAACTGATGCCCTCAAAGTGCGCCTGGATCCAGCGCTTCTGGGCCACGTCCGTCATGTGCATATACTCGATGCCGACGGTGCCGCAGTAGGTACGGCGCAGAACTTCGACAATCTCGCGCAGCGTGCCCTGCTGGGGGCCGGCATAGGAACCGGTGTTGAACACGCTGTCCATGTCCGCCATGCCAAGCCCGTAATGGGCCGGATCGAGCTCCGCCACCGGCGCCGGCTCCTGACGCTTGAGCGGGTCGAGGCTGGCATGGCGCACACCAAGGAAGCGGTGGGCATTGATCAGCTGCAGGACACTGACCTGCTTGCGCTCAGCAGCGGCAATTTCAGCCACCGCCGCATGCATGGCGGTCGGCACATGGTGCTCGCGTGCGTATTTCACGAATGCTTCACGAATGCGGGTATGGGCAACATCGCGTGTTCCACCCGGCTGCTGCAACCGGTCGAAATACGCTTGCCATTGCGGCGTTACATTTTGCGGATTATCCAGCCAGGCTTCGTAAAGTTCTTCGATGAACGGCGCATTGCCGGCGAATAGATAGGAGTTGTCCTGCATGTCACTGCGCATACCTGCCCGCCTCGCCCACATCCATCCCGGATAATCCCATTATAGTCATGGTCACGGCGGTAATTGGAATCTGGCCCAATCCTCAGCACTAGATTGACGCACATCATGGCCATGATGCACGCCTAGCGCGACACTGCTGCAATTCTGCTGCAAGCCGCCTGCAGGCTCGGAGACCGCCATGCCATTGACCCTCACATCGAATGCGTTCCGCCATCAGGAAGATATTCCCGCCCGTTTTACCTGCAATGGCGACGACCTGGCCCCGCCGCTTTCCTGGTCGGGCGTACCGGCCGGTACGAAAAGCCTGGCACTGATCATGGACGATCCCGATGCCCCCGACCCGAAACATCCCCGCCAGACGTGGGTGCATTGGCTGGTTTATAACCTGCCAGCTGGCTGCACGGGTCTGCCGGAAGGCGGTGAGCTACCGGCCGGCGCCCGCACCGGTCGCAACGACTGGAACCGTACCGACTACGGCGGTCCCTGCCCGCCGGTTGGCAAACACCGGTACTTTCACAAGCTGTACGCGCTGGATACGGCCTTGCCAGACCTCAAGCACCCAACCAAGTCACAACTGGAACAGGCGATGAATGGGCATGTGCTGGCACATGTGGAACTGGTTGGGACCTATGCGAGGTAAGATCCGTGCGCGTGCGGAAGAACATTAGGGTGAGGACCAACAAGATTATTACTTGAAGTCAGTCACCATCTGCTCGGCGATTGTCCGGTCCATCGAGCTCAGCGCGCACAGCCCGGCGTACTCGGTAAAGCACGGCGGCACGGGAAAACCCTCTGTCTGGAAACGGTCGTTCCTGAATACCAGTCCGAGCGTGGCAAAAGCACCATAGGTCTGAATGGCGCGAAGCATCACCTTCTTGTTACACGGGCCGAGCAGCTCCGGAAACCGGTCAGTCATGGCGCGTAGAAATGCATAATCCACCTGGTGGTAATGACTGATCGGCTCGCGCCCGAGCGCCGCCGCAACAGCGCGGTCAATCTCGCGAAAGGTTGAACTGCGCTCTGGCCCAGCGGAGATGTGATACAGCGTATTGTGGAGCACCGAGGCGTCGAGCATGCGAAGTATGATGTCGGCGCAGTAATCCACCGGAACCACGTCGATCTGCGTATCGAAGTCACACAGAAAACGCTCCAATGCAAAACCCATTCGGAACACCCAGTAGATGCTCGATGAAGGCTTGCAGCCGAGGCGCGAGTGACCGACGATGATCGACGGGCGGACCACCACCAGCGGCAGTCCGGGTATACGACGCAAGCGCCTCTCGGATTCGAGCTTGGATTCCGTGTAGCTTACGGCGTGCTCCGCGTTTTCGGGAAACGCGTCGCTCTCGATCACCGGGTTCACAGCGTTGAGACCACAGCTCATGGCCGTGCCCACGTGAATGAAGCGACGGAGTTTCGCTTTCGCCATCAGCGCCTCGGCGAATGCCCCGGTGCCTTCGACATTCACCTTGCGGATCTGCGGATGCCGACCGAACGAGGTCACAGCGGAACAGTTCACCACCTCGGTAACGTCACCGAGACGCGGATCGTTGGCAAAGGCATCGACAAGCAGGAAGTCACCGCAGACGATTTGCGACGGCTGCACCCTGGCGAGCAGGGCCTCAGGCACCTCGAAACGTTTCAGGGTCTCAATGACGCGAGCCACACCCTCCGTGCTGTTCCGGGCGCGCACCAGCAGCAATACCTCATCCCAGCGGGGCGTCTCGATCAACCGACTGACGATGGCGCTACCCAGAAAGCCAGTGGCCCCAGTCACCAGCAACTTTCCAGTACGCGAGCTGGCTACTGCAGTCTGATGCACAGTACTCATGAAATGGTCGTTTTCGAGAACACGTTGAGCACGGCCACACCTGCCACAATCAGCCCGATACCCAGCAACGCCCACAGATCGAGCGACTGATGGTAAACAACCCAGCCCACCAGCGCGATCAGGGCGATTCCGACTCCAGCCCAAATCGCATACACAATGCCGAGCGGGATCGAACGGAGCGTAAGCGACAGAAAGTAAAACGCCGAGGCATAGCCAAGCACCACCAGCACCGAGGGCCCCCAACGGGTAAAGCCGTCAGCTGCCTTGAGCGCCGAGGTGGCGATGACTTCCGAAATAATGGCAATCGCCAGATATAACCAGTGCATGGCTAACGGTGGATCGTTACGCTATAAAAATAATGATTTTAGTCGTGAATTCTAAAAACGCCGAGTCACGAAAGTCGAACCGACGCCCGATTGCCAGCTACATCTGGGCAGCGGCACTGGCCACTATGCTGCTGTTGACATCGGACTGCGAGGACCCAATGTCGCGGAGCGCAGAACACAGCGCGACAACCGTGGCCCGCTACCGTGCGGCTGATATATAACTCCGCCGGAAGGCCGCTCGACCGCATCGCTTCAGCTGACACTAAAAAAAGCCCGCCGGATCACGGCGGGCTCTTCTGCACTAACCATCCAGCCAAACTTAAAACGGGATATCGTCGTCAAAATCCCCTGATCCACCGCCGGACTTGGCGCCACTCGTGGCGGTCGCCGGGGCACGGCTGCTGCGGCCTTCGTCGGCGCTCTGGTCAAAGTCGGAGGGCGGTCCGCCACGGCCTTCGCGCGAGCCCAGCATCTGCATTTCGCCGGCCACGATTTCGGTGGTGTAACGGTCCTTGCCTTCCTTGTCCTGCCACTTGCGGGTNNTTCTTGTCCTTCCACGATTCGCTGGTCGCGAGGGTGATGTTGGTCACTGCCCCGCCATTCGGTGAATACCGCACATCCGGATCCTTGCCGAGGTTGCCGACCAGAATTACTTTGTTGACGCCACGTGCCATTGCTTCTCTCCTAGCGGTTGTCCGCAGAGCGCTTGCGTTATGAATCTCTGCGGTGTTGAGGAAGCGGCTATCTTAGCGTAAGCCCGGCGGCTGGCAACTGGAAAAATGAATCCCGTCGAAATCCGAAGGTTACGCGCGGTACATCAGGAAACGCTAAAGGCCTCGAGCTGTGTTTTGTCGAAGGTGTGCGGATCAACCTTGAGATAGGCGACGGCTTCCTCAGCCACAACTAGCACTTCGGCCACACCGGGAAGCGCGGCGATGTCGGTTTGCAGGCGACGTACCTCGTCGTGAGACAGGCCATCACGCAAATGCAGCATCAGCGTCTTCACCGCCGGCGGTGCCTGCATGCCGTAGGCAACCAGTAGCCAGAGGCCAATCAATAACGCTCCGAATACAAATACGGCAGCAGCGCCATAGTAGCTGGACAGCAGACCGCCGAGTGCGCCGCCGGCAAACAGCCCAAGTGACTGGAAGGTGTTGTAGACACCGATGGCCGTGCCCTTGGCGCCGGATGGGGCGATTTTGGAGATGATCGATGGCAGGCTGGCTTCGAGGATATTGAATGCCACGAAATACATCACCAGCGCCGTGACAATGCCCCAGAAACTGTTGATGGCGAAGGCAAACGTAATCTGGGTCGCCAGCATGAGCGCGACTGCGCTGACAAACACCCGCTTGAGTTGGCCGCGCTTCTCACCGTAAATGATCGGCGGAATCATGAGCGCGAACGAGGTGACCATCACTGGCAGGTATACCTGCCAATGGTGGTTGGCATCGATCCCCCCGGTCTTCTTCAGTGCGAATGGCACCACGACAAACATGGCCATTTGCACGGCATGGAGCGCGAAGATGCCGAAATTGAGGCGCATCAGTTCGCCATTGCTCAGCACCCCGCCAAGCCGGGCGGGTGCGGCCTCGGCATCGGAGTGGAATCGGCTGCGGCGCGGTTCCGGCACGACAAACCGCACCACCAGAATGGCGGCCAGCGCCAGCACGCCGGTCAGGGCAAAGATGCCGGGAATGCTGATGGCGTGATAGAGGGCCGGCCCGAGCACCAGCGAGACCGCAAACGTGAGTCCGATGGTGGCGCCAATCATGGCCATTGCCTTGGTGCGGTGCTCCTCGCGCGTGAGATCCGCCAGCAGCGCAGTGACAGCCGCCGAGATGGCGCCAGCGCCCTGGAGTGCACGTCCGGCGATGACCATATAAATATCCGTGGCCAGCGCCGCCCACAGGCTGCCCACTGCAAACAGCACCAGGCCGGCATAGATCACGCGTTTGCGACCGAGGCGATCGGACAACATGCCGAACGGCAGCTGCAACAGCGCCTGGGTGAGGCCGTAGGCTCCGAGTGCCAGACCGATGAGCGCGTGATCCTGCCCACCGGGCAGCAGCTCAGCATACACCGCGAATACCGGCAGGATAATGAACATGCCGAACATCCGCAGACCGTAGATGCTGGCGAGTCCAGCGCTCGCCCGCAACTCAAGCGGCGTCATGCGTTCCGAAATCAAAACCGGGATTCCTTTGCCAACGGCGGGGGATTGCCCGTATAGTAACATGTTCAGTTTTTCACCCGAAAGCCCATGGACGTGATACGCATCCGCGGGGCCCGCACCCACAACCTCAAGAACGTGGATGTCGACCTGCCGCGCGACAAGCTCATCGTGATCACGGGGTTGTCCGGCTCCGGCAAGTCGTCGCTGGCGTTTGATACCCTGTATGCCGAAGGCCAGCGCCGCTACGTGGAGTCGCTGTCGGCCTACGCGCGCCAGTTCCTGTCGGTCATGGAGAAACCGGATGTCGATCTGATCGAGGGCCTGTCGCCGGCGATCTCGATCGAACAGAAATCGACCTCGCATAATCCGCGTTCCACGGTCGGCACGGTTACCGAAATCTACGATTATCTGCGTCTGTTGTTTGCACGGGTCGGCGAGCCGCGCTGTCCGGAACACGGCGTCACGCTCGCCGCCCAGACGGTCAGCCAGATGGTCGACCACGTCCTCAGCCTGCCGGAAGGCACACGCCTGATGCTGCTCGCGCCAGTGGTGGTGGAGCGCAAGGGCGAGCACGTGCATATCCTCGAGAATCTGCGCGCCCAGGGCTTTGTGCGCGCCCGCATCGACGGCAAGGTGCGAGAACTGGATGAGGCACCGGAACTGGAAAAGAACGTCAAACACACCATCGAGGCCGTGGTCGACCGCGCCGTGGTGCGCCCCGACCAGGCCCAGCGCCTGGCCGAATCATTTGAAACCGCACTCAAACTTGGTGATGGTGTCGTGCGCGCCGTCACCGTTCCGCTGGAAGACGAACCCGAATCCAGGATCGAGGAACACCTGTACTCGGCCCGTTACGCCTGTCCGCACTGCGGTTATTCGATTTCGGAGCTGGAACCGCGTCTGTTTTCCTTCAACAACCCAGCCGGCGCCTGCCCGAGTTGCGACGGCCTCGGGGTGCGCCAGTATTTTGAGCCAGCCCGGGTGGTGGCTGAACCCGGTCTGACTCTGCCGGCCGGCGCGATCCGAGGTTGGGACCGGCGCAATGCCTTTTATTTCAGCATGCTCGAGTCGCTGGGCAAACACTTCAAGTTCAGCCTCGATACTCCGTTCGAGGAGCTGCCGAAAAAGATTCGTGATGTGATTCTGTACGGCAGTGGCAAGGAGCAGATTGCATTCAGCTACTACAGCGAACGTGGTGGCAGCCACAAGCGCAAACATGCCTTTGAAGGCGTGATTCCAAACATGGAGCGCCGCTACCGCGAAACTGATTCGAACACGGTGCGCGAGGAACTGGCCAAATACCTCGGTGCCCAGCCGTGCGAGGATTGTGGTGGCAGTCGCCTGCGCACCGAGGCCCGTCACGTCTATGTGGCCGAACAGGCGATCCACGACATTACCCGCCTCCCCATCGGCGGTGCACTGGAATTCTTCAAGCACCTCGAACTCGAAGGGCAGCGGCGCGAAATTGCCGACAAGATCGTCAAGGAAATCGAGAGCCGACTCGGCTTTCTGGTGAACGTCGGGCTCGAATACCTCAATCTAGCACGCTCGGCCGAAACCCTCTCGGGTGGCGAGGCGCAGCGCATCCGTCTGGCCTCGCAAATCGGCGCGGGTTTGGTCGGCGTGATGTACGTGCTCGATGAGCCGTCAATTGGCCTGCACCAGCGCGATAATGCGCGCCTGCTCGAAACCCTCAAGCACCTGCGCGACATCGGCAATACTGTCATCGTCGTCGAACACGACGAAGAAGCGATCGAGACGGCCGACTTCGTGCTCGACATCGGGCCGGGTGCGGGTGTGCACGGTGGTCAGATCGTGGCCCAGGGCACGCCGCAGCAGGTGGCGCGCGCACCGGAATCCATTACCGGCCGGTTCTTGTCCGGTGCCGAACGCATCGAGGTGCCGTCGCAACGAAGCGAAAACGTCGCCGAGAAACAGGTTATTATCCGCGGCGCCACCGGCAACAATCTCCGTCAAGTCAATGCCTCGATTCCGGTTGGACTGCTGACTTGCATCACCGGAGTCTCGGGGTCGGGAAAATCCACACTGATCAACGACACCCTGTTCACGGCCGCCTCCAAGCATTTCTACGGATCCAATGTCGAAATGGCTCCATGCGAGGCGATCGACGGGCTCGATCACTTCGACAAGGTGGTGGACATCGACCAGTCGCCGATCGGGCGAACCCCCCGCTCCAATCCGGCCACCTACACCGGCCTGTTCACACCAATCCGCGAACTGTTTGCGTTGGTCCCCACCGCGCGCGAGCGCGGCTACGGACCGGGACGTTTCTCCTTCAATGTGCGCGGCGGTCGCTGCGAGGCCTGTCAGGGCGATGGCCTGATCAAGGTTGAGATGCACTTTCTCCCGGACATCTATGTACCGTGCGATGTGTGCAAGGGGCAACGCTATAACCGCGAAACACTCGAAATCCGCTACAAGGGCAAGACCATCCACGAAGTGTTGAACATGACCGTCGAAGAGGCCGCGCAGTTCTTTGACGCCATTCCCGTGGTCAAGCACAAGCTCGATACCCTGCTGGATGTCGGGCTCTCGTACATCACCCTCGGCCAGAATGCCACGACGCTCTCTGGTGGCGAGGCCCAGCGCGTCAAGCTGTCGCG
>DKBE01000075.1 GCA_002451085.1 Proteobacteria bacterium UBA6908
ACGTGTTGCCCGAAGCGTTGAAAGCCGAGTGGCTGAATGTTTTGCGCGAAGTGCCGATCAATCGCTATCCCGATCCGTCGGCATCTATGTTGCGTGCGAAACTAAAGCAGGCGCTCAATGTACCGGCCGGCATGGAGGTGTTGCTCGGCAATGGTTCGGACGAGCTCATCCAGCTCATCCTGATGGGCGTGGCACAGCCGGGTGCCGTAGCGCTGGCGCCGACACCCACCTTTGTAATGTACGAAATGATCGCCTCGTTCTGCGGAATGAAATTCGTCGGCGTGCCACTGGGGTCGGACTTTGCGCTTGATCTCGATGCCATGTTGGCGGCCATCCAGGTACACAAGCCAGCGGCGGTGTTTTTGGCCTACCCGAATAATCCGACCGGCAATCTGTTTGACGCGGGCGCGATTGAAACCATCTTGCACGAGGCGCCGGGGCTGGTGGTGCTGGACGAGGCCTATCACGCCTTTGCCGAGCAGAGCTTTATGGGCCGGCTCGGGCAGTTCGACAACCTGCTGGTGATGCGCACGCTCTCCAAGCAGGGACTGGCCGGTTTGCGGCTTGGTATCCTGGCCGGCGATCCGGCATGGCTGGCCGAATTCGACAAGCTGCGTCTGCCGTACAACATCAACAGTCTTACCCAGGCGAGCGCCGTGTTTGCGCTTGAGCACAAAGTAGTGCTCGACCNNGAGCAGAAGGTGCTCATCAAGAATCTGGCCGGTGCCGGTGCCGGTGGCGTGCTCAGCGATTGTCTGCGGGTGACGGTGGGTACACCGGCCGAGAACACCGCCTTCCTCACGGCACTCAAAAAGTCACTCTAAAATTCCCGCCGGCGGATGGATTTGCTACCATCTGATTTTCAATCACCCCGAAAGGCCCCCATGGCCCGCACCGCCCAGGTTGTCCGCAACACCAAGGAAACCCAGATCACGGTCAGCGTGAATCTGGATGGCAATGGGTCGGCCAAGCTCAGCACCGGCCTGCCGTTTCTCGAGCACATGCTCGACCAGATCGCCCGCCACGGTCTGATTGATCTGGACATCGTCGCCAAGGGCGATTTGCACATCGATGCCCACCACACGGTCGAAGACATCGGCATCACCCTCGGTCAGGCGTTTGCCAAGGCGGCTGGCGACAAGGCCGGTATTCGCCGTTATGGCCATGCTTATGTGCCGCTCGACGAGGCGCTGTCACGTGTCGTCATCGACCTGTCCGGTCGTCCCGGGCTGGAGTACCGGGTCGAGTATCCGCGTGCCCGGGTTGGCGAGTTTGATATTGATCTGGTGCGGGAATTCTTTCAGGGTTTTGTGAATCACGCGCTCGTCACGGTGCACATTGACGGAATTTCCGGCCAGAATGCCCACCACATCGCCGAGACCGTGTTCAAGGCGTTCGGGCGCGCATTGCGTTCGGCGCTTGAGCCGGATCCACGTATGGGCGGAGTCGTGCCTTCAACCAAGGGAACTCTATAGGAACGGGACGCCACGGCAGGTAGGTGTGTAGAAAGTAATCCACCTCATGCCTTGTCTCCCATTCCGCGCACTTCTGCACAAAATCACAATGACTGGTGTTGCTGTTGTTGACTATGGCATGGGCAACCTGCGTTCGGTGGTGAAGGCCATCGAGCATGTGGCGCCACGTGCCCAGGTAAGGCTCACCAGCGACGCTGCCGACGTGGCACGGGCCGAGCGCGTCGTCTTTCCCGGCCAGGGCGCCATTGCCGGCTGCATGGCGGCACTCGAATCCTGCCATTTGCGCGACGCGGTGCTGGCGGCGGTACAACACAAGCCCTTCCTTGGCATCTGTCTCGGTCTGCAAGCCTTGTTTGAATTCAGCGAGGAGGGCGGTGGAGTGCAGGGTCTGAACGTGCTGCCCGGGCGGGTGCCACGCTTCCCGCCAGCCCAAATGCGTGACCCGCAATCCGGTCAGGTACTCAAAGTCCCGCACATGGGCTGGAACCAGGTCCGGCAGGTCCGGCCCCACCCGTTATGGGCAGGCATCCCGGACAATAGCCGCTTTTATTTCGTGCACAGCTACTATGCCGATGCTGCCGTGCGCTCCGATATTGCCGGCGAGACGGACTATGGAATCCGGTTTACCTCGGCCGCGGCCCGTGCCAATATTTTCGCTGTGCAGTTTCACCCGGAGAAGAGCGCCGCGGTGGGGCTGCGACTGCTTGAGAATTTCATGGCTTGGGATGGCCGTGGGTAGACCACCCGGCCGGAAAATGCTCTATAGTTAAGACTACCGGTTACCCGGAATACAAGAACGGAACACACCTCGCTTCACCATGCTGGTCATTCCTGCAATTGATCTGAAAGACGGAAAGTGCGTGCGCCTGCGCCAGGGGCGCATGGACGATGACACGGTGTTCTCCGACGACCCGGTGGCGGTCGCCGGTCGCTGGGTAAAGGCCGGGGCCCGTCGCCTGCACATCGTCGATCTCAATGGCGCCTTTGCCGGCAAGCCGGTCAACGGCGAAGTGATTGAGGCGATCGTAAAGGCTTATCCGGACCTGCCGGTGCAGGTCGGTGGCGGCATCCGCGACGAAGACACGATTCAGGCCTATCTCGATTTCGGCGTGCGCTGGGTGATTCTCGGCACCAAGGCGGTCAATGCCCCGCATTTCGTGAGCGATGTATGTGCTGAGTTCCCCAGCCATATCATCGTCGGTCTCGATGCCAAGAACGGCAAGGTGGCCATAGACGGCTGGTCAAAAATGTCCGGGCATGATGTGGTCGATCTGGCGAAGAAATATCAGGACGATGGCGTCGATGCGATCGTCTATACCGATATCGGCCGCGACGGCATGCTCACTGGCGTAAATGTCGAGGCCACCAAGCGGCTGGCCGACTCGATTTCGATTCCAGTCATCGCTTCGGGTGGAATCACCAATCTCGATGACATACGCAAATTGTGCGAGGCGGCTGACAGCGGGATCATTGGTGCCATCACCGGTCGCGCCATCTACGAAGGCACCCTCGACTTTGCCGCCGCCCAGAAACTGGCCGACGAACTGAGCCGGTAGCACCATCTGCCGGCCCGGCCGTTGGCGCCGCGGGTGGGTTCACAGGTAGACTTCCGTTCCTATGGGCCTCGCCAAACGCATCATCCCCTGTCTGGACGTCGACAACGGTCGGGTCGTCAAAGGCGTGCGCTTCGTCGACATCCGCGATGCCGGCGATCCGGTCGAGATCGCGCGTCGCTATGATCAACAGGGCGCCGATGAAATTACCTTTCTCGACATCACCGCCAGTTCCGGCGATCGCGACACCATGGTGCATGTGGTCGAGCAGGTGGCCGAGCAGGTGTTCATTCCGCTTACCGTTGGTGGTGGCATCCGCAAGGTCGAGGACGTTCGGCGCATGCTCAATGCCGGCGCCGACAAGGTTGGCATTAACACCGCCGCTGTTGCGCGTCCGGAGTTTGTCAAAGAGGCAGCTGATCATTTCGGTGCGCAGGCGATCGTAGTGGCGATTGATGCCAAGCAGACCGGGCCGGCACGCTGGGAGGTGTTCACCCACGGCGGCCGCAAGGCCACCGGCATCGACGCCATTGAGTGGGCACGACGCATGGCTGATTACGGCGCCGGCGAGATCCTGCTCACCAGCATGGATCGCGATGGTACCCAGAACGGCTTCGATCTCGACCTGACCCGGGCAGTGTGTGATGCCGTACCGATACCAGTCATTGCCTCCGGCGGCGTCGGCAATCTTGATCATCTGGCCGATGGAATTCTCAAGGGACATGCTGATGCAGTGCTGGCTGCGAGCATCTTTCACTTTGGCACCTACACGGTGGCACAGGCCAAGCAACGCATGGCCGAACGCGGCATTGAGGTAAGGTGGTGACATGACAGACGCGTGGCTTGATGCAATCAAGTGGGATCGGGACGGCCTGGTGCCGGCCATTGCCCAGGAAGCCGGCAGTGGCCAGGTGCTGATGGTGGCCTGGATGAACCGCGAGGCACTGGCCGAAACCGCGCGAACCGGCCAGGCAGTCTACTGGTCGCGCTCGCGCCGGAAGCTGTGGCGCAAGGGCGAAGAGTCGGGCCATGTACAAACCGTGCGCGAGATCCGGCTGGATTGCGACCACGACGTAGTCCTGCTGGCCGTGGAGCAGAAGGGCGGGATCGCCTGTCACACCGGACGTCACCACTGTTTTTTCCAGCAGCTTCAAGGTGATCGCTGGGTAGTGGTCGAGCCGGTAATCAAGTCGGAAAGCGAGATTTACGGCAATAAATAGCCTGGATCGGACCTGGCCGTGGAGCCCGGGAGATTTACCCCTGTGGCGCACGTCGTTAGTATGAGTGCGGTGAAACCCTGAACCTGGACCCATTTCGCGTGTCTGACATTCTGAAGCAGCTGGCAGAGGTACTTGAGGCCCGCAAGACGGCGGATCCGAACTCCTCCTATGTCGCCGGGTTGTATGCGAAGGGACTCGACGCCATTCTTAAAAAAGTGGGAGAAGAGGCGACCGAAGCGGTCGTTGCCGCCAAAGGGGGCGATCAGCAGCAGTTGGTCTATGAACTGGCCGATCTCTGGTTCCATACGCTGGTGTTGCTCGCGCAGCAAGGCCTGGGCCCAGATGATGTGCTCAAAGAGCTGGATCGGCGCTTTGGCCTGTCCGGGCTAGCAGAAAAGGCAGCCCGCAAGGGGTAGAGTCGATGAACGACTGCATCTTCTGTAAGATTGCCGCCGGCCAGATCCCGTCCGATCGGGTGTACGAGGATGAGCAGGTCGTGGTGTTCCGGGATATTTATCCCAAGGCCCCGGTTCACCTCCTGATGATTCCACGCGAGCATGTGGACAGTCTGGAAACTGTTTCGGCAACACACGAGGCATTGCTGGCGCACATGCTACGGACCCTGCCGGTCGTGGCACATCGCGCCGGGCTGGAGGGCGGATTTCGCACCATCATCAATACCGGACGCGGTGGCGGGCAGGAAGTTTTTCACTTACACATGCACCTTCTGGGCGGCGGAACGTTGCCTGGATTCTGAAGAAAACGGAGACAGACTATGGGTACATTCAGCATCTGGCACTGGCTTGTGGTTCTGGCCATTGTGGTGGTGATTTTCGGCACCAAGAAACTGCGCAACATGGGCAGCGATCTCGGCGGCGCCATCAAGAATTTCAAGGACGCCATGAAAACCGAGGAAGAGGCCAAGACCAAGGATGAAGAAGCCAAGAAGATCGATTCAAAGGTCGTCGAGGGTCAGGTGACGGCCAAGCGCACCGACAAGAAGAGCGTCTGAAGCCCTACGTCAGCGAAGCGGCGGGCCTGCCGTGTTTGATATTGCATTTTCCGAACTGATCCTCATCGGCATTGTCGCCCTGGTTGTTATCGGACCAAAGCGCCTGCCGGAAGTGGCGCGCGCCGCTGGACGTTGGATGGCGCGTGCCCGGCACTTTGTCGAAAACGTCAAACGTGACATGGATGTGGAATTGCGCAAGGACGAATTGGCCGAGTTGCGCAAAGTCAAAGAACAGCTGAGCGAGACCCGGCAGCTGTTTGAGCAGACCGCGCACAGCACTCTGGCTGCTCTGCCGGCGATCCAGCAAATCGGCGCAGCGGACGCCTCTCCGCATGACGGTGCCAAGGTCATCGCGTCAACCGGACCCGGGACACGAACCGCGAAAACAAAGCAATCGACGGTCCGCCGGAAAGTTGTAAAAAAGAAAAACACCGCAAACAAACGTGGTCAGCATGGCCGATCAACCCGAAAATCCCGTTGAAGGGGGATTTCTTTCCCACCTCATCGAGTTGCGAAACCGCCTGGTTTACGCCTTGCTGGCGATCTTTATTGTCTTTCTTGCGCTCGCGCCGTTCGCCAACGAAGTCTATGCGATTGTTGCCGAACCGTTAATGGCCGTCATGCCCAAGGGTATGAGCATGATTGCGACTGAAGTAGCTTCGCCGTTTCTCACGCCACTGAAATTCACCTTTGCCGCGGCCATTACCATCACCATTCCTTATTTGCTGTATCAGCTCTGGGCGTTTGTCGCCCCAGGTCTGTACCAGCATGAAAAGCGAATGGTGGTACCGCTGGTGGTGTCGAGCGTGCTGCTGTTCTACGCTGGCATGGCCTTCGCCTATTTCATTGTGTTCCCGGCGGTGTTCAAGGTGCTGGTGAGTTTCCTGCCCCCCGGTGTGCAGATGATGACCGACATCAAGGCCTATCTCGATTTTGTATTTTCCATGTTCTTTGCCTTCGGTATCGCTTTCGAGATCCCGGTAGCGGTCGTGATCCTGTCGATAGTCGGCATCGTGAATCCGGAGTCCCTGGCCGGGAAACGCTCCTATGTCTTCCTCGGCTGCTTTGTTGTGGCTGCGGTTCTCACGCCGCCTGACGTTACCTCGCAGATCATGCTGGCGCTGCCGATGTATTTCCTGTTTGAAATCGGTCTGTTTGTGGCGCGACGACTGTATCGCCGTCGTTCAACGGATAATATCGGACATCAGGAACTGACCGAGCCGGAGATGGACGCCATGCTCGATGCCCATGCAACCGAAAACCCGAAGAAGCGCAGGCGTAAAAGCAAGCGCAAGGAATAAACCGTCTGGTTTTGTTGTCTTATGGAGACCATGCGCGCACTCGTCATTCCGATATTGTGGCTGCTGACTGCCCTGGCCAATCCGGCCGTAGCGGCAGCTCTCGAAAATAACCTTCAGAAACACCCTTCACCTTATCTTTCCCTGCACGGTGCCGATCCGGTCGCCTGGCAGGAGTGGAACGCCAAAACCGTCGCGCGCGCCCGCCAGGAAGGCAAGCTCCTGTACGTTTCTATCGGTTATTTCTCCTGTCATTGGTGTCATGTGATGCAGCGCGAAAGTTATCGGAATGCCGAGATTGCGAAGTATCTCAATGCCCATTTCATTCCGGTGAAAGTCGATCGCGAGCTCGATCCGGCACTGGACGCGCGCCTGATTGAGTTTGCCGAGAAAACCCGCGGGATAAGCGGGTGGCCACTCAATGCGTTTGTGACCCCGGATGGCCATCCGCTCTACGCGACGCTCTATCATCCGCCCAGTGAATTCCTGAAAATACTGATGCGCATCGAGCAGTTGTGGAAAGACGATCGCACCCAGCTTGTTCAGCTGGCCCGGCATGAAGCAATCAAGCCCACCGGTCCCGGCCGGCCTCGCATGGATCGCGCCCAAGCACGCACCCACGCGAGGCAGGTGGTGGATGAGGCGCTCAAGCAGGCGGATATGTTCCAAGGCGGTTTTGGGGAGCAAAGTAAATTTCCTCAGGTACCACTGTTGGGATTTCTGCTGTCCGAACACGCTCGCAACCCGGATCCACGTCTGGCCGAGTTTCTTACAATGACGCTGGATGTCATGGCCCGAAATGGGTTACAGGATCATCTCGGTGGCGGGTTTTTCCGCTACACCGTCGACCCTTCCTGGAAAACACCGCATTTCGAAAAAATGCTATACGACAATGCGCAACTGGCCGCGCTGTATTTGGACGCGGCGCACGTGCTGGGTCGCGAAGAATACCGAGCCATTGGGCGGCGTACACTGGATTTTCTGTTGCACGAGTTTCGCGACGCGACCGGCGGGTTCATTGCAGCATTGTCTGCTCTGGATGATCATGGCGTGGAGGGGGGTGCCTATCTATGGAGCGAGCCGCAACTCAAAGCCGTACTGAACCGCGAAGAACTAGCTGCCTATCGTGGGTATGCCGGCATGACCGGTGCGGCACCGTTTGACAACGGCTGGTTGCCACTCCAGAGCGCGACCATCGCCGAGCTCGCCATTCTGTTGGGACGTGATCCGGCGGCAGTGGAGACGCTTGTCCATTCCGCCGAAGCCAAGCTCCGCGACGCCCGTGCCCGGCGCGGACTGCCGCGCGACACCAAGGTGCTGGCGGCCTGGAACGGTCTGGCCTTGTCGGCGCTGGTCCTTGGGGCCCGGGAAGACAATCGCTATCGAGAGGCTGCCCAGTCTCTTCACCATGTACTGGCCACCCAGCTCTGGGATGGAACGCAACTGGTGCGTTCATCCGTGGCCGGGACGACCGGAGGCCAGGTTTCGCTTGAGGATTATGCCTACGTGGCTGCCGGGTTGACCGACTGGGCGGTGCTGTCCGGTCGCGATGGTGATTGGCAGCTGGCACGCCATGTCGCCCGTACTGCCTGGCAGCGCTTCTATGGTTCACGTGGCTGGCGTTTGCAGGAGAACAGCCTGCTGGCGGCCGAGGACGGCCAGGATGTGGTGAGCGATGGGCCAATGCCGTCACCATCCGGTTTGCTGATCACAGCCAGTCTCCGGATCGCAACTGCGCTGAAAGATTCCTCTTTGCGCCGCCAGGCGTTGGCGGCGGCCAACAGCGGCCATCGGCAGATCAGTGAAAATCCCTTCTGGCACGCCTCGGTGGTGGCAGCACAACTACAGGCCGCCGGTGTGAAGCCGCCCTAATCCTCAGCGGCGTGCGCGGCTGGCGGGACGTTCACCAGCCGTGGCATCGAGGGCGAGCGGCTGGCCGTTGCGCAACAGTTCGAGCTTGATCTTCTCGCCAGGTTTGCGAGAGGTGATCGCCAGCAGTACCTCACGCGCATCGACGGCCTTTTTCCCGTCGATGGCGACCAGTACATCACCCGGTTCGATGCCCGCTTTGTGGGCCGGTCCGTTTCGGTACAGGGTGGTAATCACCAGCCCTTCCGTGCCTTTCTTGAGACCAAAGGCGTCTACCAGATCCGGGGTCAGGGTTTGTGCCTCAAACCCCAGCCAGCCACGTAACGGGCGGCCGTGTTCGATGATCTGTTCCATGACACCTTTGGCCAGACTTGTGGGGATGGCAAAGCCGATTCCCACGGACCCTCCAGTCTGGCTGAATATGGCGGTATTGATCCCGATCAGATTGCCGTGTGCATCCACCAGAGCACCGCCGGAATTCCCGGGGTTGATGGCGGCATCGGTCTGAATGAAATTCTCGAAGGTGTTGATGCCGAGCTGGCTCCGGCCGGTGGCCGAAATAATACCCATGGTCACGGTTTGACCGACCCCAAAGGGATTTCCGATCGCCAGTACCACATCGCCGATGCGAATGTGCTCCGAGCGGGCGAGGGTAATACTGGGCAGGTTCGGCAGATCCACCTTGAGCACGGCGAGGTCGGTTTCCGCGTCACTGCCGATCACTTTGGCCGGGGCGCTGCGCCCGTCCCGCAGGAAAACCTTGATGGCATCAGCGCCACTGATGACATGATGATTGGTGAGTATGTAGCCCTGGTTGCTGAAGATCACCCCGGAGCCGAGGCTGGTTTCTACCCGTTTACGTGTGTTTTGCGCATCGCGCCCAAAGAACTGGCGAAAAAATGGGTCGTTCATGAGCGGATTGGTTTGCACCGTCACCACTTTGGCGGTGTTGATGCTGACCACGGCCGGCGCAGCGCGGTCTACGGCCGCAGCATAGGAAACCGGCCCACTGGCTGATATCCCGGTCGGAGCGGCAGATTCGCGGATTTCGACAGCTGTCGGGGACACGCGCTTGAGGACGGCCGGCCAGAACAGGGTAACGAGAAAGGCTATCGCCAGGCCCACAACCACGGCCTGGGCCACAAAAACGATCAATTTACGAGTGTGCATGAGATCCGGGGTCTTATTGTTGTCGCGATTCTATCGTATTCGGCCATTGACCCGCCGAAATCGGGAAAATTCCCTGAAAATCCCTGAATCGCTTGACGAAGTCGGGCAGAATAGACGATCCTATGCCGCTATTTTTCAGGCATCAGTCTTGTCTAATACAGATATCTCCATGATTTTAAAGAATTTCTTCACCGGCCGTCATGGCGGTCGTGTGTCCAGATTTCACAATTGCAGGGGGGTTTCATGAGCGAAGGCGTTGATCAGAACAAGCGCCGTTTTTTGACCTTGCTCACCACGGCGGTGGGCGCGGTCGGAGCCGGTTTTGCGGCTACACCATTTGTACTCAGCATGACACCGAGCGCGCGCGCCAAGGCCGCCGGTGCTCCGGTCGAAGTGGACATCAGCCAGATCGAGCCGGGCCAGTTGCTGACCGTGGAATGGCGCGGTAAGCCGGTCTGGATCCTGCGTCGCACCAAGGACATGCTTGCTCAACTCCCGCAGCATGATGACCAATTGGCCGATCCGGCTTCCAAGAATACCGATCAACAGCCCTCTTATGCGCAAAACACGGGTCGTTCGATCAAGCCCGATATTCTGATTCTCGTCGGGATCTGCACCCATCTCGGCTGTTCGCCGCAGCAGAAGCTCGCCATCGGCCCGGCTTCGGGTCTCGGTGAGGACTGGCCGGGCGGTTTCTTCTGCCCCTGCCACGGCTC
>DKBE01000016.1 GCA_002451085.1 Proteobacteria bacterium UBA6908
CACCTTGCTCCAGCTGTTCATGGAAGCGCCAAGGCCATTCTCGAAGACCACTACCGGCGTACCGCCCTTGATCAGCGCGTACTCAACATGCTGCTGGTCGACTGTTGCCACGTCGATACCCGGCAGGCTGGCGCAACCTGACAGCAGTACGAGCAACAGCCATGAAACCTTCAGAAGGTTATTTTGCATCCGCAATCCCTGGAATTAATGATTCCTCGCCACGGGTCTCGTGTGCCCGGACGCACGAGCATGGATCGTACAGCATACAGGCAGCGGGTTGTGCGGGTGTCGCCGACCTTCATTAGCGCCTGTCAATCCGGGCAGTAGCAGTTGGTCACATGCCAGGTCGGGTGAAACTGCTTGCCGTGCTCGAGACACGCTTCACGCGCGGCGGCGATCGTGTCCGCGTAAAAATATTCGTGGCACAGGCGACACTTGCAGAACTTCGGCTCCTTCGTGACGGAGTGCGCGGGTGGTTCGTNNCACCGCGATGCGCTTGAAGTCGTGCGCGTGCGCCCGCGTGAACTTGATCTCTTCCCACGCGACGTCGATTGTGTAGTCAAGCATGTCGGTGAAATCGAGCAGCAGCCGGATCTTCGGCGCCTTCTTGAGCTCGCGGCCCACGGCCTGTTCGAATTCCTGAAAGTCGGCCAGCGTGAGTTTGTTGTAGATGCGCACCTCAAGCAGGGTGCCGGTTTCTTTTGTGGTGATCATGGCGGCCTCCGTTACTGCCAACCTGCGCTGCGGGTGTTGCCGGGCCAGTTCCTGAGCGGTGTCACGGATCGGTCGGCTTCTAAACCAGCTTAAATGGCCTGTTTGCCCAAGACGTTGATGTGTGTCAATGGCTGGTGTGGCCGCCTTGCCGGCGCCCGGGTCCGTCCTCGGTTCAGTAGAGAAATTGCCGTGAATATTCGAATTCAATTCCATTTTGGGCCGGAATGAACGCCCCATTTACAGCGGCGGCCCATTCGGCAGACACTGCCTATCGCGTCCGCGATGGCGGACAAATCGGGCAACCGCGGGGGCAAGGCAATGGACAAGGTGGAAGCGAAAGACAAGCAGCACAAGAGTTGGACGTTGGTCGCCCCGGGCTGGGGCAAGTACGACCCGCTGATGTGCGCCTGGGCGGCACCGGTGACCGAGCGCATGATAGCGCTGGCCGCCATTCGTGCGGGCTCGCGCGTACTCGACATCGCCTGCGGCGCGGGCGAGCCGGCGCTCACCGTCGCCGAGAAGGTCGGCCCCACGGGCGCGGTGCTGGCCACCGACTTCGTCGAGGAAATGGTCAACTTCGCGCGCTCCAAGGCCCAGGCGCGCGCGCTCACCAACATCGAATTCCGTTGTGTCGATGGCGAAGCGCTGGACGCGCCGGACGGCGCGTTCGACGCCGTAACCATGCGCTGGGGCCTCATGTTCATGCCCGATCCGGTCGCATGCATGCGCCGCGTCCACGCCGCGCTCAAGCCCGGCGGCAAGGTGGTGGTCTGCTGCTGGACCGAAGCGGCGAAAAACCCGTTCGTCACGGTGCCGCTCGGGGTGCTCCAGCGGCACATGGAGGTTCCCCAGCCGCCCGCCGGCGCACCCGGCATTTTCGCGCTCGCCAGCCCCGACCGGCTGCGCCAGGTCTTTGCCGACGCGGGATTTCGCAACGTCGCCATCGAGCAGGTCACCCTCCCGATGGCCGACTTTGCGACCGGTGCCGAGTATGACGTGTTCATTCGCGAGCTCGCGGGACCGGTGGCCAGCCTGTTTGTGCAGCTGCCGGCGCAAACGCAGGAGATCGTCAAGCAGGAAATCGCGCGCGATGCCGAGGCCTTCAGCGCCACGCCCGGTCGCGTGGTGCTTCATGGCATCACCCACGTCGCGGTCGGCACCCGGTAAACGGATTCGGGTCGCGGCCGCACTTTGACACACCCGGTCGATCTCGCGAAGATTCTGCATGGCTGGAACGATATATAGGAATAATCGGACACCGGCCGGTCACCGCCAATGGGGAGGGAAACACATGCGCAGGGAAGCCCAGATTCTGCTGGCAACAATGCTGCTCATGGTCAGCGCGGTGTGCGCCGCGTTCGAAGTCAGGGAATTCCCGGTTCCCAAAGGATCACACCCACACGATATCGCGCCGGCCGCGGATGGCGGCGTGTGGTACACCGCCCAGCATCAGGCGGCGCTCGGGCATCTTGATCCTAATACTGGCAAGACCCGCCACATCCCGTTGGGTAAAAACTCCGCGCCGCATGGCGTGATCGTTGGGCCCGATGGTGCGCCGTGGGTGACGGATTCCGGCCTGAACGCCATCGTGCGCGTCGATCCAAAGACTGACAAAGTAGAAACCTTCCCGCTGCCGAAGGGCGCGCCGAACGTCAATCTCAACACCGCCACCTTCGATAAGCACGGAGTGCTCTGGTTCACCGGCCAGGTTGGCTACTACGGCCGGTTCGATCCCAAAACCAATAAGATCGAGGTGTACGAAGCACCGCGCGGCCGCGGGCCCTATGGCATCTGCACCGCGCCGGACGGCCGCGTGTACTACGCTTCGCTCGCCGGATCGCACATCGCGCGTATCGATACGACATCCGGCATGGTCACGGTTATCGAACCGCCCACGCCGCAGCAGGGCGCGCGCCGCGTGTGGGCAGATTCGCAAAGCAGAATCTGGGTGAGCGAATGGCTCTCCGGCCAGGTGTCGATGTACGACCCGAAAACAAAACAATGGCGCGAATGGAAGGCTCCGGGCGACAGCCCACAGGTCTATGCGGTATACGTGGACAACAAGGACATCGTCTGGCTGTCGGATTTCGGCGCCAATGCCATGTTGCGTTTTGACCCCAGGACGGAGCAGTTTACGGTGATACCGAGCAAGAGCCGCAACGCGCGCGTGCGCCAGATGCTCGGCCGGCCCGGCGAGGTGTGGCTGCCGGAATCGGGGGCTGACAAACTGGTGGTGATCCGCGAGTAAAAAGTGAAAGGGATCGGGGCAATTCAACATGAATCGCTCCGATCCCTTGATCCCACAACACGTCGCCAGAACACTGATGACGGAACGGATGCGATCTCCCGAGCACACCCGAGGCGCGAGCCCCTAGTGGACGGTTGGACTGGTGTCCATCGCCTCGAGCCACTCCGGTTCGAGCACCATGCCAGGATGTTCACGCAGGATAGTGGCCAGCGAAACCGGGGGAGGCACCGGGATGGCCGGAAGGTTCGACGGGCCCATGTCGGTGCAGGCGCGACCGCAGGCCTTGATGGCCAGTTTCTGGTTGCTCACAGCTTGCACGTATACGCTCATGACACCTGTCCTTCAATTATCACGTCACGATTACTAATTTGGTACTGGCGGCCCCGGCTTTCAAGGGACCCGGCTGAACGAACAACCGGGGCCGCCTCGTGTTTTTGCAATCACCCATGCTGCCCAGCCGCTACCGCGTTGTCGGAACCGCAGCGCGCGGCCAGGACCGTCAAATCTTGCCAAGGTGCTCGACGAGAAAATCCACGAACACCCTGACCTTGGACGGCAGGTGGCGGCGGGTAGGGTACACCGCCTGGATAAAGAACGAGGGCCCGTCGTAGCCCTTGAGTACCTGGACCAGGCGGCCATCGGCAATTTCGCGGTCGACGAAAAACGACGGGAAAAACGCGATGCCCAATCCGTCAATTGCCGCCTGCTTGATGACGAAGTCGTTGTTGCAGCGAATCCGGCCTTTCACTTCCGCGGTGACCCAGCGACCGTTCGGTGCACGCAGCCGCCATTCATTCGGCGTGCGCGAAACGCTGTAGGTNNCCGCCGCGACACGAGGCCGGAGTCGGTCATGGTGGAGATGCGCACGCCGACATCGAATCGTTCCTGCACCAGGTCCACGCGCTGGTCGTTGAGGTTCAGGTCAAGGCTGACCTCCGGGTAACGCTTCTGGAATTCATGCAGCAGCGGGGCCAGCGTCACGCTCCCGAGGTAGGTGGGCGCCGTGACGCGCAGCAGGCCGCGCGGGGTTTGCGACAGCTGGCTGATTTCCTGCTGGGCGTCGTTCAGTTCCGCCAGCGCGGCCACGCCACGGCGAAAGAACGTGTCGCCGGCTTCGGTCAGCGTCAGCTTGCGGGTCGTGCGGTGGAGCAACCGCGCGCCCAGCCGTTTTTCGAGGCGGCCGATGGACTTGCTGACTGCGGCCTTGGAAATCTCCAGCGCATCGGCCGCGCGGGTGAAACTGCCCAGCTCGGCCACGCGCACAAACACGGCAATGTCGGTGATGGGGTCCATATCTTGATTGTTTCCTATTGGAAACAATCATATTCCACTGACCACGTTTATCAAGGGTGGGCGGGTGCCTAGAGTGTGCCCAACGCCGGAGGTCCGGCACCCCGGGGCCCCGGCCCCGTTCACCTGAACCAAGGAGAGAGTCATGAACCGCCAACGTCAAATCGACCTGGGCATTGCCCTGCTGCGCATCAGCCTCGGCGTGATGCTCATTGCCCACAGCATTGTGCTGAAGCTGTTTGTCTACAGCCTGCCGGGCACCGCGCAGTTCTTCCAGTCCATCGGCCTGCCCGGTCCGCTGGCCTATGTCGTATTCGCGGTCGAAGCCATCGCCGGCATCGCACTGGTGCTGGGCATCGGCACCCGTGTCGCCGCGGCCGCGACGGTGCCGGTGCTGGTCGGCGCGCTGTGGGTCCATGCCGGCAATGGCTGGGTGTTCTCGGCCGCGAACGGCGGCTGGGAATATCCGCTGTACCTCACGGTTCTCGCCATCGCGCAGATCGTGCTGGGCGAAGGGGCCTACGCGCTGTCGCGCCGTTCGACCGACACCGCACACGTTGGCCAATACGCCTGAACCAAAGGCTGTTTCGTTCGTCCGGCGGCACGCGAGCGATCGCGTGCCGTTTTTTGTTGAACTGGGGCACCGCATTCCCTGCTACCCTTGGCATCCGTTACACGTCCATGCGAACTGGGTTCGATGACCATCGACACCGCGCCGCTGGTCGCGGGCCGGGCAGAATGCCATGACAACGCCAGGGGTTTGCCATGGGGCAGTGCTCCGTCCCCACGTGTCGCCATTTCTTTGACCGCGGGAACCGTTTTCGGTCAAATGCTCCAGCCGCCGCGGGAAACAGGGCGGCGCGGACCACTTCCATCCACAACACAAGGAATCAACAACAATGAAGAAAAACGTTCTGCTGGCGTGCGCGCCGGTGCTTTTGTTTTCGCTTTCCGCCGCGGCGGAGACGGTCAACGTGACCATGAACAGCATCGACGCCAAGGGCACGGGTGCCGCCATCGGCACGGTGGCGCTGGCCGATTCGCCGAAAGGGCTTGTCATCACGCCGTCGCTGTCCGGCCTCAAGCCGGGCGATCATGGTTTCCACGTCCACCAGAATCCCAGCTGCGGTCCGGCGGAAAAAGACGGCAAGATGGGCGCCGGCCTCGCAGCCGGTGGCCACTACGATCCGAAGGATACCAAGAAGCACACGGGTCCCAAAGGACACGGCCATCTCGGCGATCTGCCGGTGCTCGTGGTGGGCGCCGACGGCAAGTCCAGCGGCACGCTGACGGTGGCGAATCTTAAAGTTGCTGACATCAAGGGCCGCTCGCTCATGATTCACGAACATGGCGACAACTATTCCGACCAGCCGAAGGCGCTGGGCGGTGGCGGGGGGCGCGTTGCCTGTGGCCTGATCAAGTAGTCTTCAGTTATTCCCGTCGAAAAACTGGCAGAAAAACTGGGGCCAGATCACAGTATTCTCTTACTTATTTGGAACAATTGAGATCTGACCCCAGTTAGAAATCCCGCCCAGGAGGATGTTCTCCGTTCTCTACCCAGCCACTCGCCTGTCATGCAGTTAGGAAGCATTCGACACCTCTTCTACGCCGTGCTTCTTTCCGTGGCTTTGCATGCCATGGGGTTTGCGCTGACTGGTTATGTGCTCACACTCACTGGCAAGCCGGAAGCCCCCGAACCGAAGAACGAGATCCTCACGGAGATGTTGTTGCCTCCGGAGAAGACGATTCGCGCCAAGGCCACCCAGCCAGCATCTGCTCCGCCGCCCACCCCTGTCGATGACCAAGCAATCCAATTACATCTCGACAATCCGCTGACGACAGTCGTCACGGCGCATCAACCGGCCTCGCAGGCCGCCCCGCCAGCCCCGACGGCGGAACAATGGGCCTTTGCGTCCAAGTACACCCTCAAAAACAGCAAGGGCTATCGGTATACCTGGGGACATCAAGTTCGCAGCATGATGGGCACCGCCGTCGAGGGGCCCAATCAGGGCGCCGTGCGGTTCCGGGTGGAAATCGCACCCGATGGGACGTTGGTAAAACTGGAAACGCTGTGGACCACCTCCGCCGTCGCCGAGCGGCTGGCTCGCCAGGCCATCCACAACCTGCCCTCGTTACCGCCCACGCCGACGGGCAAGCCGTTGATCTTTGAAAGAACGATTGCGTTCTCGGCTTTTGCCGCGGACAGCCCTCCGGTCTACAAGGACGACTGTCTTCCGGACCCACCCGCGTTCGAGAGCCCGTACACCTGGGACGGCAAATCGCCGTGGGTGTGGGTCAAGCCGAAGCCTGTTGAAAAGCCTGACCCTCAGGCCATGGAGGAGTGCCTCAAACAACTGCCGCAGGAATCGATCGATGCAGAACTCGGACGCAGCCAGGAAATACTGGAACGATGGGGGACCGGCGAGTCGGGGCGGTAGATCGGAGAAGAACTGGGGCCAGATCACAGTTCTCGTTAATATTCATCGAATCGGTGAATTGACTCCATCATTTCTTTTCACGGTCAGCGCCGCACGCCAACTCATTCGTCAGCAGAAAGAGCACGACTAACTCAATGAGCCCAAAGTTCACGATCAGAAGCGAA
>DKBE01000010.1 GCA_002451085.1 Proteobacteria bacterium UBA6908
GCCGCGCCCGCAAAACAGGATGTGTTGTCGGACTTGAGACCGGAAATCATCGAGGTATTCGCCTGCGGTGATTATTGTCCGGGTCCGCGAGAGCAGTACCTGGTGAAGGCCTACAAAGGCGTCAACACCCGCGAGGAATGTCTGCGGATCGGCGGCCAGCCACATGAGTATGTCGGCTGGGGAAAGCACTTTGTGTGCATCGCCGAATAACGGCTGATGCACTGGGCCGGCGTGATCAATAACAGATCACGCCGGCTTGTTCAGAAAGTTACTTCTTCGGACGGAAGTAACGACTGTGCTTGGCCTCCAGTTGAGCCGAGGCACCTTTCCATTTCTCGGCGCCGACGGCGGATGCCAGTTCTTCATGCATGCGGCCAATGGTGCGCAATGCCTGATCCTGCGTCTGGTTTTGATCCGCTCCGAGTTTCGACAGGGTCGCCGAATCGCGGCCGGAGGCCACAGCCAGCATCAGTTCCTGCTGGGCGTGCATGGCCGCAGCCACTTCACGGCGGGCGGTGGGCTCGTAGCGGTCGAGAATGCCCTGCGCCGCCTTGAGTTGGGCGTCATCGACTTTCTGGTCTTTGAGTACATCGAGGATGGTGTCCTTACCGTGCTCGAAGAATTTCACGGCAAAACGGTCCGGATCGGGGGCGTGTGGCGCGCAGGCAGCGAGCGCGAGGCCAGCCACAGCCAGTAACATCAGGGCGGTGCGTTTCATGGGATCTCCTTAATATTTTCTGCACAAACAGTAAAAAAAGGTCGTGCGCATACACAGCATGCCGACTCGAGATTTGACGCCAATTCGATCGGTCAGTTCCCGATAGCGCCAATTCCCTGATCAAGATGGTATTTCTATTCGATACGGCCGCAGGCCAGGTGGGGGATCGACCCGATTCATGGATCTCGGCAGTCTGGAGAATGCGTCATCCGCGGCTATAGTTTCAGCGTGCCGGGTGACCGTCCGGCGTTCCAATCAAATGGGGGCAAGCGTGCGAAATGGTGCTCGTAGTTTCTTCTTGGCGGTGCTGACTTGTATCGGGCTGTGCGGCCCACTGAGTCACGCGGATGATGACCCGGCCTCGAGGGCCAATGCCGCGGTTTCGAATATTCTCTTCGATTACGATGCCGATCAGTTTGCCAGTTTCGCGATTCGCGATGACGGTTTTGTCGACATCACCTTTGCGCGCAATACGCCGGATGTCCTGTACGCCGAGATGATCAACAAGCTGCGTGCCCATCCGGATATCAAAGGAGTGCTGCCCGGCAAAGGGGGTCCGGTCTGTTCGCAATTTAATTGAATGAGCTACACGTGTCGCCGCATGGCGGTTGAGTGCCTACGGCGCCTCTTGCGCCGGTGACGCGAGCAAAGCGGTAATGGCCACCTTGAGTTTATCGGGACGGGCCTCGCACTGAAGTGCGCCGTGGTAGTGGCCGGCTTGATACAAGAACAGCGCCGGCAGATGAAACACATTGAACTCACGTGCCAATCCTAGGGCATGGCCGGCGTCGACTTCAAACAGTGTCAGGTCCGGATGCTGTGTGTGGTCGTCGGCCAGCATTTGTTTCCATGCCCGGCAACTGCCGCAGCCCTGGCTCGTGAATACCACCAGCGCCACACCCGGCGTCTGTGCCAGTTGCTGGTGAAAGGTGAACTCGTCCAGCGGGATGAGTGCAGGCATCATCGAGTTCGTGAGTGTTGAGCGTCGAGCATTGTACACAATGCCCGGGAGGCGCGCGCTGACGCTGGATTTGCAGGCACTGTGTAGAATGCCGCAAGGGAGGACGCATGATCCGTCAGATCACCATCACCACGCGCGGCCAGGGGCTGCTCGACTGTACCGAGGCGGTGCAGGCGGTGGTGCGCGACAGCGGTCTGCGCGAGGGATTGTGCACGGTGTTCATCCAGCACACTTCGGCGAGTCTCGTGATTCAGGAGAATGCCGATCCCTCGGCACGTCACGATCTCGAGCGTTGGCTGAACCGGCTGGTCGCAGAGCGCGATCCGCTCTACACACATACCACCGAGGGGTCGGATGACATGCCGGCCCATATCAAGGCGGCGCTGACCGCCACCTCTCTGGCAATCCCGGTTCTGGATGGCCGGCTTGCACTTGGGGCCTGGCAGGGGATTTACCTGTGGGAGCATCGGCACGAGTGGGGCACGCGCCAACTGGTGCTGCACATCGGGGAGTGAGGAGTCAGGCCACAGCCAGTGCGCTCAGCCGGGAGCGATGGTTTTCGAGCAGGTTTTCGTACGAGCGAATGAGCGCTTTCTCATAGGCCGAATCACGGCCTTCATTCAGCTGCATCACGCGGGTTTCCAGACTGGCGATTTCGGCCAGCAACGTACCGATCAGGGCCGGATCGGCGTTAGAAAGGCCCGGGGGCGTTCGATTCATAATGATTTCCTCATGTTAGGTAGGGGCACCGTAGCGGTCCTGGGTGACAGCGTGATGACAAGCCATCCTCGTTACACAGGTCATGGGGGACGGGTTGCCGTACAGTCACCGGGCATGGCAGGATGAAATCAGCTGGATCGCTGTACTTCTCGACTTTTCACCGGGAGGCCAAGCATGGATCAGCAATACAAGGGACTCAGTGACATAAGGCGCATTACCGCCCCGACCCAGTCGCCGGTCGATCCGGCTCGTCGTCCGGCCCGTGGTGTGAGGGCATGGGAACGTGCCGCGCTGCACTGGTTGCTCAAGACCTTCGGTAATCCACCGCTGCACTTCGTAATGTGGAACGGGGAGGTCATCTCGAACTCCCAGGAAGCCCCGGTAGCCCGCATCCATTTTCGCGAGCCCGGGGCGCTCTACCGGATGCTGCTCGACGCCGAACTTTTTTTTGGCGACGACTACAGCTCAGGGCGTATCGAGGTTGAAGGTTATTTCGTCGAATTCCTCGAACAGATCTATCGTGGAATTGCCCACGCTCCCAAACCGGGTTTTGTGCGGCAAATGCTGCAGGCATGGTTACGTCGGCCGCGGAATAACTCGCTGGAAGGCTCGCAAGAGAATATCCATCATCATTACGACCTCGGTAACGATTTCTATCGGTTGTGGCTGGACGAAGAAATGCAATACACCTGCGCCTATTTTGCCCAGGCGGCCATGTCACTTGAAGAGGCGCAGCGCGCCAAGATGGATCATGTGTGCCGCAAGCTGGAGCTTAAGCCCGGCATGACCGTGGTCGAGGCCGGCTGCGGTTGGGGTGGATTGGCACGCCACATGGCGTTGAACTATGGCGTGAAGGTGCGTTCGTACAATATTTCGCATCAGCAAATCATGTATGCCACGCACCGTGCGCGTGCAGAAGGCTACGCCAACCGTGTCGAGTACGTGGAAGATGATTACCGAAATATCCGCGGCCACTTTGACGCTTTTGTGTCCGTCGGCATGCTCGAGCATGTTGGCATCGATCATTATCCGGTGCTCGGTGAAGTGGCCGCCAATTCACTCAAGGAGAATGGTCGTGGCCTGATTCACAGCATTGGCCGCAATCGGCCGGGCATGATGAATGCCTGGATCGAGAAACGAATCTTCCCGGGCGGTCATCCACCGGCACTTAGCGAGATGATGCAGATTTTTGAACCGAACCGGTTTGCGGTTCTGGACGTCGAGAACATCCGGCTGCATTACGCCAAGACCCTGGCCTACTGGCTGGAACGGTTTGAAGCGAATGTCGACACTATTACCACGCAGACCTCACCGGAGTTTGTGCGTGCCTGGCGCCTGTACCTGGCCGGTTCCATGGCCGCGTTTACCGCCGGTGATCTGCAGCTGTTCCAGATTGTATTCGCACATGGGCACAGCAATGAGGTGCCGTGGACCCGCTGGCACCTGTACCACGACCGGGATCCGAAGAAGGAAACGGCATGGAATCGTGTGACGTCCTGATCGTCGGCGGCGGTCCGGCCGGCTCGACGCTGGCGTGGAAGCTGCGCGCGGCCGGGGTCGATGTTGCGATCCTCGACAAGAAGGTCTTCCCGCGCGACAAGACTTGCGCCGGCTGGGTGACACCGGCGGTGGTTGAAACCCTCAAGCTTGATACTGCCGACTACACCAACGGCCGGATCTTGCAACCGATCCGGCGCTTCATTACCGGCACCATCGGCGACCGACCGGTGGAAACCGAATACGGCGAGATTGTGAGCTACGGCATCCGCCGCTATGAGTTCGACGACTACCTGCTCAAACGCTGCGGTGCACGCCTGTTTCTGGGCGAGCCATTCAAGGGCCTCAAGCACGAAGGCGGCGCCTGGGTGGTGAACAATCAATACCGCGCTCCGCTGGTCATCGGCGCCGGCGGACACTTCTGCCCGGTGGCACGCTACCTCGGTGCCAACCTCGGTTCGGATGAGCGCATCATCGCGGCACAGGAAATCGAGTTCGAGATGAGCGATGCTCAACGCACCGCCTGCCGTGTCGGCGAGGATCGCCCGGAGCTGTACTTCTGTGACGACCTCAAGGGCTATGGCTGGGTGTTCCGCAAGGGCAACTTCCTCAATATCGGTCTTGGACGCGAGGATAACCACAAGCTCAGCGAACATGTGAATGCGTTCTGTGACGGTCTGAAGGAGCAGGGTCGTATCCCGACCGACATGCCAACCAAGTTCCATGGCCACGCCTATCTGCTGTATCCGTTGGCACCGCGTTCACTGGTGGACGACGGTTTGATGCTGATCGGCGACGCCGCCGGGCTCGCCTACGCGCAAAGCGGCGAGGGCATCCGCCCGGCCGTGGAATCCGCCATCTTCGCCGCCGAGACTATTCTCGCCGCCAACGGCAATTACTCGCGCGCGATGCTCGAATCGTATGTCACCCGACTCACGGCACGCTTCGGTCAGCGCCTGCAAGGTGAGTTGCCACCCGACCCGGCCGGTCTCGGCCAGCGCCTGAAACGGGGCCTGGCCCACTGGCTGCTGCGCCGCAGTTGGTTTGCCCGTCACGTGGTGATCGATCGCTGGTTCCTGCACCGCCAGCAGCCGACGCTGCCGGGGTAAAAACCTGGCCGGGCGCGCATTCCGCGCCTGCGTTATACTGGTCTGACTCATTCGCATTACCCGCAAGTCCCTTGGGGAACGCCAGCAACGTCCCCATCTAGCCCGAAACCGGCGATACCCCATGCACACCGCGCGCGACATCTTTAGCTACCGCAAATTCTGGGCGAAACGCCTGACCCCGGCGCCGTTCCTGCCGATGTCGCGCGCCGAGATGGATGTGCTCGGCTGGGATTCATGCGACATTATTCTTGTCACCGGCGACGCCTATGTGGATCTGCCGAGCTTCGGCATGAGCATTATCGGCCGGGTGCTGGAGGCGCAGGGTTTCCGGGTCGGCATTATTGCCCAGCCGGACTGGCGTTCGGCCGAGGCATTCACCGCGCTTGGCCGGCCGAATCTCTTCATCGGCATCACCGCTGGCAACATGGATTCGATGGTCAATCGCTACACCGCGGACCGACGTATCCGCTCGGACGATGCCTACACCCCCGGTGCGGCCGGCGGTCGGCGCCCGGATCGCTCGGTGATCGTGTATGCGCAACGCGCGCGCGAGGCGTATCACGACAGCCCCATCGTCATTGGCGGTATCGAGGCCTCGCTGCGGCGCATCGCCCACTATGACTACTGGTCTGACAAGGTGCGCCGCTCCGTACTCCTGGACAGCAAGGCCGATCTGCTGGTGTACGGCAGTGCCGAGCGCCAGGTGTGCGAGATTGCGCATCGCCTCGCGGCCGGTGAGAAGATCGAGGCGATCACCGACGTGCGTGGCACGGCGCTGATTCGCGATGCTCTCCCGACAGACTGGATCGAGATTGATTCGACCCGCATTGACCTGCCCGGCCCGCTCGCGCCACGACCCAATCCGTATGCCAGCGAAGCCGAGATGCGCGCCACCGACCCGACCAATACGAACATCGTTCGCTTCGAACGTCGTACTCCGAAACTCGACCGCGAGCACACGGTGATCCGCCTGCCGGACTTTGAGCAGGTGGCCAGCGACCCGGTGCTGTACGCGCATGCCTCGCGCGTGCTCCACCTCGAATCCAACCCCGGTAACGCCCGCGCGCTGGTGCAGCGTCATGGCGAGCGCGACCTGTGGCTCAACCCGCCACCGATCCCGTTGACCATGAAGGAGATGGATGCGATCTACGAGCTTCCGTACCAGCGGGTGCCGCATCCGGCCTATGGCCAGGACAAGATCCCGGCCTACGAGATGATCCGTTTCTCAATCGCCATCCAGCGCGGCTGCTTCGGCGGCTGCAC
>DKBE01000103.1 GCA_002451085.1 Proteobacteria bacterium UBA6908
GAGATCATCGGCCAGCTGTGGGTGGCCAATCGCCTGCTCGGACAGGATCCGAACGGCGAGCGCGTGGTCACGAACGTCGTGATGATGGGCATGGGCGAGCCGCTGTTGAACTTCGACAATGTGATTGCGGCCATGAAGCTGATGCTGGACGACAATGCCTATGGTCTGTCCAAGCGGCGCGTGACCCTGAGCACGGCCGGGATGGTGCCGATGCTCGATCGCCTGCGCGCCGAATGCCCGGTCAGTCTCGCGGTCTCCCTGCATGCGCCCGACGACACGCTGCGCAACGAGCTGGTGCCGCTCAACCGCAAGTATCCGATCGCCATGCTGCTGGAAGCGTGCAAGCGTTATGTCGAAGGTGACAGTCGCCGGCGCGTGACGTTCGAGTACATCATGCTGGCCGGCGTGAACGACAGCGTCGCGCATGCGCGCCAACTCGTAAAGCTGCTGGAAGGAGTACCGGCGAAGGTAAACCTGATTCCCTACAATCCGTTCCCGCAGGGCCGCTACCAACGATCGGATGGTGCCACCATCGACCGCTTCCGCGAGATCCTGACACGCGCCAACCTGACGACCATTACCCGGAAAACCCGCGGTGACGATATCGACGCAGCCTGCGGGCAGCTGGCCGGGCGCATTCAGGACCTGACGCCACGCTCCCAGAAGATCAGCCGGAGGTTGGCCGGATCATGAGAATTGTCTTCATTCCTGCAGTGCTGGCCATGCTGCTGATCACGGCCTGTTCCACGGAAGCAGAGCGAAAGGACGAGGCCGACAAACTGGCCAAACGCGTTGAGATTCACAATCAGCTTGGCGCCGCCTACCTGACCCGAAACCAGCTGGACATCGCCAATCAGGAGCTGGAGCGCGCGCTGGAACTCAATCCCGACAACGCCCAGTCAAATAACCTCATGGCGTTGCTGCAGATCCGGCTGCATGACAACGACAAGGCGGAGCGCCACTTTAAGCGTGCGCTCAGCGAAGAGCCTAACAATTCCGATGCTCGCAATAACTACGCCGTGTTTCTGTGCGAGCGCGGTCGCTATGATGAAGCCGATGAACAGTTCCGGACTGCGCTTAAGAATCCAATGTATCGGAATCCGGATCAGGCCAATCTGAATGCCGGCCTTTGCCGCCTGAAAAAATCCGACAAGGCAGGTGCCGCCTCCTATTTTCGCGCCGTGCTGAAATCAGACCCCAAGCAACCTGCCGCGCTGTTGCAGATGGCGCGTCTGTCACTTGAGAACGGAGAGGCTCTCCCGGCCCGCGGATTCATGCAGCGATATTTTGAAGTGGCTCCGGACTCGCCTGAGGCACTGCTTCTGGCCTTCCGGATTGAACGCGTGCTCGGATCCAAGGATGCTCAGGCAAAATATGCCTTACGCCTGCGCGGCAAGTTCCCGGACTCGGCCGAAGCCAAAATGCTGCGCACACTGACTCGGAATTAACCACAATGACCACCGCTCACACGAATCCTGCCAACTCTTCGCCGGTCTCTGGACCGGGTGCGCAGCTGGCCCAGGCCCGCAACGATCTTCACTGGAGCCGGGAAGAGGTCGCCGCCAAGCTGCATCTGTCTTCACACCAGATTAAGGCGATGGAGGAAGACAACTACGCCAGTCTGCCGGGCGCCACCTATGTGCGGGGATATCTCAAGAGTTATGCCCTGTTGCTCGGTTTGTCGCCAGCGTCCATTCTGGATGCCCATTCGAAACTCACCGCCAAACCGGTACAACAGGATTTCAGCAACATCGCTCCGCAGCGCGAGATTACCAGTCGCCACCATCAAATCCGTTTCACCACCTACCTGGTGGCGGCGATCGTGGTCGGTCTGGCCGTTGCCTGGTGGGTCGGGCGCGAGAACCGTCCCCCGGTCCCGGTGACCGCCACCGCACCGGTCGCGCCGGTACCGGAGGCCGCCGCGCCCGTGGCCGAACCATCCACGGCCGTGACACCGTTGCCCGAAGCGGCGCCGTCACCGGCAGCTTCACCGACGACATCCTCGGCACCCGCACCGGCCAAACCGGCAGTTCCGGTTGCCGCACCTGCCAGTCCCGTGGCGCCCCCGGTCACGGCTGCCCCCATAACGGCTGAACCGAAACCATTGCCCATCACCGGCCCGCGCGCACAACTGGTGCTGTATGCCGATCAGGAGACCTGGGCAGATATCCGCGATGCACGCCAGGTTAAATTGCTGTATGAAACGGTGCCGGCCGGTCGAGCCGTAACGCTGGAGGGCGTGGCCCCGGTCAGTGTGTTCCTCGGCAATGCATCGGGAGCCCGCATTGAGTACAACGGCAAACCGGTGGACATCGCCAGGCATCAGCGCGGTATGATGGCGCGCTTCAAACTTGGTGAGGAAGCTGCCACGGTGGCACCCAGCCCGTGAGCTCGCCCATCGTCCGAATCCATTGCTTCATTCCTCGTTGAGATACCTCCCGTGAGCAAGGCCATTCAGGCCATCCGTGGCATGAACGACCTGCTGCCCGACACGCTGGCCCTGTGGCAGCGCATCGAGCAGGAGGCGCTGGACGTGCTGGCCCTCTACGGCTATCGGGAAATCCGCTTCCCGGTGCTGGAGAAAACCGAGCTGTATAAGCGCTCCATCGGCGAGGTTACCGATATCGTCGAGAAGGAGATGTATACCTTTGAGGATCGCAACGGCGACAGCCTGACCCTGCGTCCGGAGGGAACGGCAGGTTGTGTGCGTGCCGGGGTCGAGAATGGATTGCTGTATAACCAGGTGCAACGGCTCTGGTATGCCGGACCGATGTTTCGGCATGAACGCCCGCAAAAGGGCCGATACCGGCAGTTCCACCAGATCGGTGTCGAGGCCTTTGGCATGTCCTCGCCCGATGTGGACGCCGAGCTGATCCTGATGAGTGCCCGGTTGTGGCACGCACTGGGGATCCGTGGCCTCGAATTGCAGATCAATACTCTGGGCACTCCGGCGGCACGTGCGGCATATCGCCAGGTGCTGGTCGAGTACCTGCGTTCGCACGTCGATCAGCTCGACGACGACAGCCGTCGGCGCCTCGACATGAATCCGCTAAGGGTGCTCGACAGCAAGCATCCGGCGATGCAGGACATCATCGCGGCGGCGCCCAGCCTGCAGGATCACCTGGATGCCGAATCGGTTGAGCATTTTGCCGCGCTCCGCCACTATCTCGACAGCGCGAAGATTTCATATCGCGTCAATCCGCGGCTGGTACGAGGGCTCGACTACTACACGCGCACGGTCTTCGAATGGGTCACGACCGAGCTCGGAGCCCAGGGGACCATCTGTGCCGGCGGCCGTTATGACGGGCTGGTCGAACAGCTCGGGGGGCAATCCACTCCGGCGGCCGGATTCGCCATCGGTCTCGAGCGGCTGGTGGAGTTGGCGCTTCTTCAGCAACTCACGGGGGCCAATGTGTCACCCCAGGTCTATATCGCGGTGCTCGGTGGATCGGAAGCGGTGCGGGAAGGACTGGGGCAGGCCGAGCGACTGCGTGATTCCGGAATTCGCATCGAGCTGAATTGCGGAGGCGGCTCGCTCAAGTCACAACTCAAGCGCGCTGATCGCAGTGGTGCATACTATGCGTTGCTGATCGGGGACGACGAGCTGACCAGGCGGGCGGCAACCCTCAAGAATCTTCGTGCCGAAGAACCACAGCAGCCGGTTGAGTTTGACCGTTTGCCTGAATATTTCCGTGATCGCCTCGCGGTTGGCGATAAATCCTGATAATTGTTTTTGTGGAGAGCTAGAGTGGAAACCTTTAATTCCGATGACCAAGTCGCCTGGCTGAAATCCTGGTGGAAGCAGTACGGCAAATCCCTGCTGGCCGGAGTGATCATCGGATTGCTCTTGCTCGCCGGACTCAATTACTGGAAACAGTCGCGCACGCAACGCGCCGAGACTGCCGCGCTGCTGTATGAAAACATGTTGTCGGAACTTCAGCAGGGCAAGGCGGAGGCGCTGCTGGCCAGTGCCACCAGGCTGATGCAGGATTATTCCGGGACGCCCTATGCCGGCAAGGCGGCATTACTGGCCGCACGATCGCGGTTTGATGCCGGCGACCTGGCTGGAGCCCGGCAGCATCTGGACTGGGCCGTGAAACACGCCGAGGAAACGGCCGTGCAGCACAGCGCACGCGTGCGGCTCGGCCGCCTGATGCTCGAGCAGGGCGAGACTGATGCCGCACTCAGCCTGATCGCGGTAAAGGATCAGGGTGGTTTTGACTCGGAATACGAGGAATTGCGCGGCGATCTCCTGCTGGCCAAGGGCGACCGGAACGGTGCGCGCCAGGCCTACCGGCATGCCTTGGACAAGCTGCCGCGCAACTCGGCCTATGCGCCGTTGCTCACGCTCAAACTCGAAAACCTGGGATCTGAAGCCAAGCCATGAAACCCCGCATTGGTCTGATCGCCTGTCTGGCTGGCCTGTCGGCATGTAGCTGGTTTGGAGGGCAGGAGCCCGCAAACCCGCCGACACCGCTCACCGAGTTTGAATCCCAGGCTACGGTGCGCGAGCTCTGGTCGAAAGATATTGGTGCAGGACCACAACAAAATTACCTGCGTCTCGAGCCGGCGCTGACCCGTGACGTCCTGTACGTGACCGATGCACGCGGACATGTGCAAGCCCTGACCCTGCCCGGCGGGCGCGTGCTGTGGGAAATCTCGTTGTCGCTCGATATCACCTCGGGAGTCGGTGTCGGTGAAGGGCACGTGTTGGTGGCGACGCGCAAGGGCGTGGTCGTGGCGCTGGCACAGTCCAATGGCAAGGAGCTGTGGCGCACGCAGGTGACCAGCGAAGTGCTGGCCCCGCCTGTCATCAGCAATGGCGTGGCCGTCGTGCAGTGTGTCGATGGACGCCTGCATGCCCTGAAGCTGGAAGATGGCCAGCGACTCTGGAGCATCGAACGCAGTGAACCGGCACTTAGCCTGCGGGGCACGGCGACGCCGGTCGTTGTCTCGGACGTGGTCTTTGCCGGCCAGGCCAGCGGGAAAATGCTTGCTGCCAGCCTGAAAGACGGGCGCGTCATCTGGGAAATTCCGGTCGCCCAATCGCAGGGTCGAAGCGAGATCGAGCGGCTGATCGATGTCGATTCACCGGTGCTGGTCGCGGGCCGGGTGCTGATCGCGGCGGCGTACCAGGGCAAGATCGTGGCCGTCAGCCTCGACAATGGCCGGTTGCTCTGGTCGCGTGATATTTCCACGTATTTACCGCTCGCGAGTGATGGCGCCCACGTGTTTATCTCGGATGACCGCGGTCATCTGCAGGCGCTTGATCTGAATAGCGGGGCCACCGTCTGGAAACAGGAAAAGCTCCAGAACCGTCGTCCCAGTGCTCCGGCCGTCGTGGGCGCGGCCGTGGCGGTCGGTGATTTTGAAGGTTACGTGCACTGGCTGTCGCGCGAGGATGGCCGTTTTCTCGCCCGCACGCGCGCCAGCAGCTACCCGGTCGTGACGACGCCGCTTGCGGATTCCCCGCTGTTGTACGTCATAACCCAGAACGGCAAACTGTTCGCCTACCGAATCGATCCGCGCGCGCCCTGAGCGCCGTGTCGTTATCGGCTACTCCTGGGGGGATCTGAGCGTGAAACCGGTTGTTGTGCTCGTCGGCCGCCCCAATGTCGGCAAGTCCACGCTCTTTAATGCGTTGACGCGTTCGCGCGCGGCCATCGTGTCCGACGAGGCCGGCGTCACCCGTGACCGCCAGTACGGCGACGGCCGCGTCGGCGATCGACCCTATCTGGTGGTCGATACTGGCGGCCTGGCCGGTGAGACCCAAAGCCTGAGTGCCCTGATGTCCGCCCAGACCCGCCAGGCGATGGAAGAGGCCGATGCCATCGTGTTTGTGACTGACGGGCGTTCCGGTCCCGCGGCGGGCGATCACGAGATTGCCAAGCTGTTGCGCCGCCTGGGCAAGACCGTGAGCGTGGCCGTGAACAAGTGCGAGGGCGTGGATCCGGACGCCATCGTGGCGGAGTTTTATACGCTCGGGCTCGGCAAACCGCTGGCCATCTCGTCCGCGCACGGCGAAGGCCTGCCGCAGCTCATGCAGCAGGTGCTGGCACCGCTGCCGCAGATCGAGGAAGAGCAGGCGCCATCCGATGTGCCGCGCATTGCCATCGCCGGGCGGCCGAACGTCGGCAAGTCGACACTGGTGAATGCGTTGCTTGGCGAGGAGCGGGTGGTGGTGGCCGATCAGCCGGGCACCACACGTGACAGCATCCGTATTCCGCTGAGTCACGCCGGCCACGACTATCTGTTGATCGACACCGCCGGCGTGCGCCGGCGCGCCCGTGTCGAGCAGGGGGTCGAGAAATACTCGGTCATCAAGACCCTGCAGGCGATCAGCGAGGCGAATGTGGTCATTCTGGTGCTGGATGCACGCCAGGAGGTGAGTGATCAGGATGTCGATCTGGCCGGTTATGTCCTCGAACACGGCCGCTCGCTGGTGCTGGCGGTCAACAAGTGGGACGGGCTGGAGGAGTCGCGCCGCGACTGGATCAAGCGTGAGCTCGACCGCAAGCTGCCGTTCCTGACCTTTTCACCGCCGCACTTTATTTCGGCACTGACCGGCAGCGGTGTCAGCAAGTTGTTTCCGGCCGTCGACCGGGCCTTTGCCTCGGCGCATGCCGACATGCCGACGGCACAGTTGAACCGGGTACTGGAAAAGGCCATTCAGGCCACGCCGCCGCCGATCGCGCGCGGCCGGCGCATCAAACTCAAGTTTGCCCACCAGTCCGGCCGCAATCCGCCGCGGGTCACGATCTACGGCAATCTGGTCTCGCACGTACCGGACGCCTATCGTCGTTACCTGGCCAACGCCATTCGCGCGGCCTTCAAGCTTGAAGGCACGCCGGTGCGCATCGACTTTGAGCAGGGCGAGAATCCCTACGAAGTGCAAAAACCAAAACGGAAACTGTCGCCACGGAAAAGTGCTCTCGCACGCCGCGAGCGACGCATTGTGCGCAAGAAGAAATTACAGTCGTGAGCTGTCTGATATAGAACGTTCGCGTTAACCGGCGCGCCGATTCGGCGCGTCCGGGTTGAACGCGGTGTTAGAGGCCGATGTGGTTGATTTCATGCGCCATACCACATAACAGACGACGCCTCCGATAAAGAGCGGTGGAAACAAGCCGCTAATAAAGTTTCCCCAGCCGGTATGCCGCAGCAAATCCGGCATGAAATTGCCAGGGACAAACCAAAGGGGAATGCACGACACCAACGCCACAAGCCATCCAGCCCAACGCACTGCACCAGAAATTGAACGGAGCTGGTTTTTAGTTAACAACAGAATTATTACCAAACCCACAATCTGACCAATTGGAAATAACAATACTTCCTCGCCATGGGCATAGGCGGGCGCACTGAATACCAGCAACATAAACGTAAGTTGGCGAGCATTCATATTCTCGGCCTCTAACAGGTAATATACGGACGTTTTTGTCAGTATATCTTCGGTCGATCTCTTGGCTGTAAACCACCCGTAACTTTCTGTTCCGGCGGGTCATTTCGGTCTGCCGGTCCGTATAGCATGGAACATGATATACGGACACACGACAGAATATTGACCGGTTTACAGCCGCAGCTTAACTGCCGTTTGGATTCTGGTCCTGCGGTGGGCGCTTGGGAATGGGTGCTTGCTCGGCGCGAACACGTGACGCCGCTGGCAGGAACAGCATGGGGTCGACACGGGCGTTGTTCAGGCTCACCGTCCAGTGTAGGTGCGCGCCGGTGACGCGGCCGGTTTTGCCAATGGCACCAATCTGCTGGCCACGATGCACGGCGTCGCCTTTCTTAACGTCAATGCGGCTCAAATGGTTGTACATGCTCACCAGGCCCTGGCCGTGATCGAGCAGGATGGTATTGCCGTTGAAGAAATAATCGCCGGTCTCGAGCACCACACCCGCCGCCGGGGCCAGGATCGGTGCACCTTCGGGCGCAGCAATATCCAGCCCGGAATGTGGCTGGCGCGGCTGCTTATTGAAGAAACGTCGCAGGCCAAAGGCGCTGGAGAAACGGCCAACGGCCGGCAAGTCGAATTGCAGGTCATCGGCCAGCGTCTCGCTCCAGGTGGCGAACGCACCATTGATAATTTCCTTCTCACGCAGGATGCGCTGGAGATCCTCGGCGTTGGGCTCAACCTGGCGCTTGTTGGCAATTGTCAGGTACTGGGTCTGGTATTTCTTGCTGCGAACCTTGAAGTTCACCTGTTGATGGTTGCTGCCGGTGGAGATCTCCAGTGTGTGCTGGCCGGGGGCCAGCGACAGCGGCAGCCCGACCACGGCTTGCCAGGCCTGCTGGTGGCGCACAGTCAGCACACGCTGGCCGTTAAACAGCACTTGCGGCGGAGTGGTGCTGTCATTCGCCACGGTCACGATGGCAATGCCGCCGGGCACAGCGTTGGCTTCCGGCAATTGCGCGTGCACCGGTGCCGCTGCCAGCAAACCGCAGACGATGGCGAGGCTAAGTTTCATCGTGCACGGTCTCCACGCGGCAATCGATTGCTCCCTGCGCCAGTCGCGCCCGCACCGGGTCACCGGGCTTCACCTGCCCGGCGGTGCGTAGCACAACGCCTTTCGGTGTTTCCACGATCGCGTAGCCGCGCGCCAGCGTGGCGAGCGGGCTCAGGGTTTCCAGCGTGTGCGCCAATCGGCCAAGCTGGTCGCGGGAGTGATCCAGAGACCGCTGCAGGGCGTGTGCCAGCCGGGTGCGGTGGTGCTGGTAGCGCAGGCGATATTCACGGCTGCGGATGATCGGATTGTGTTGCACCAGCTGCGCACGCAGGGAGGACAAACCAAAGCGTGCCTCTGAAAACTGATTTCGTTGGGCAGCGTGCAGGTGGCGGAGCAGGGCGGTCAGTCGTTCGTTCAGGCGTGTCAGGCGATCGCGCGGATGCACGAGCCGGGCACCGAGGTAATCGATTT
>DKBE01000031.1 GCA_002451085.1 Proteobacteria bacterium UBA6908
GGCCCGACGGCCAACATGTACCGCATCGCCTGCAAGTCGCGTGCGATCGAGTCGGCCTGCCGCAAACCGTCGTGCGTGTACCCGGATGTCTGCCAGAACCTCAACACCGACCACTCGCCACTGGTGAGGCTCTATCGCCGTGCGCGCAGCCTGCCGGGCATCAAGAAGGTGTTGATCGGCAGCGGCGTGCGCTACGACCTGGCGATTGAATCCCCCGAATACGTGAAGGAGCTGGTGCAGCATCATGTTGGCGGCTATCTGAAGATTGCCCCGGAACACCTGCGCGAGGGGCCGTTGTCGAAGATGATGAAACCCGGCATGGCGAGCTACTATCGCTTCAAGGAGCTGTTCGACAAGTATTCGAAGGAAGCCGGCAAGGAGCAGTACCTGATTCCGTACTTCATTGCCGCCCACCCCGGAACCACCGATGAAGACATGCTGGAGCTGGCGCTGTGGCTCAAGCAGAACGGTTTCCGGGCCGACCAGGTACAGGCTTTCCTGCCTTCGCCGATGGCGACCGCGACGGCCATGTACTACACCGGCAAGAACCCGCTGCACAAGGTCACATCCACCAGCGAGACCGTCTACATTCCCAAGGGCCTCAAGCAGCGCCGCTTGCACAAGGCATTCCTGCGCTACCACGATGCCAACAACTGGCCGATGCTGCGCGCCGCGCTCAAGCGCATGGGCCGCAGCGATCTCATCGGCAGCGGCAAACATCAGTTGATTCCGGCCTATCAGCCGGCCGGCACCGGCCTCAGCCATGAAGGCCGGCGCGGGCACTTTGCCACCCAGCACACCGGCTTGCCGCGCACGCCGAAATCGCCGCGGCATTCGGGGTCGGAGCCGAAACCGAAACCCAAAACTCGCACGTCGCAATCGCCGAAGGCACGCCAGGGAAAAGGCCGGCCGCATGCGCACATCAATCCCGGCAGCCCAACCGGTGCCGGCAAACGGCGCGGTTCGCGCTGATTTCTCCAGTCGTTACGAGGTGTAGCTCATGTCACAGGTGAAAGTCGTGCAGCTGCCGGGCTGGCTGGCGTGGCTGATTGCCATTCCAGCGCTGGTTGTGGCCGCGTTGTTCGGATTCGTGGTGTTTGTCGCCGTATTGGGGCTGGCACTGCTGATCGCGCTCTATCTCGGTGTGCGCATCTGGTGGCTGCGGCGAAAAATCCGTCGTGCCCCGGAGAGTGAGGTGATTGAAGGTGAATATGTCGTAGTGCGTAAAACCCACCAAAGCGATACCGAGCATTTGCGCTGAGCGAGTGACCAACTTCCTGACTCAGGTTTTTTTCCAATACCCTGTTGTCCCGGCATACCCACCGCTCATCCATCGCCGGTGGTGATCGGTGATTTGTGGTCCAGACTTACTCCACGCCATTCAATCCAAGGTTCCACCCTGGTGGGGGTAGGAGAGTGATTATGTTCCGTGTGCTGAGCTGGTTGGGAATATTTACGGGTGTTCCGGCGCTGACCGTGTGGGTGTCGTCGCTGGAATTGGATCATTTTGTGCTGTTTTTCGCCTTTTCAATACTGGCCCTGGCCTTTGGTGTCTTTTCGTATCTGCTGGCGGTCGAGCCGGGTAAACGCTGGGCGCGGCCGGACGCAAAATAGAAATTGCTGTGTCGAAGAGGGCAGCGCCGAACGGCGCTGCCCTTTTTTCATGAACTTACTGCAGGGTGCGGGGACCGTTCGACATCTGTGCGAGCGCCATGCGGGTGAGTTGTTCCAGCGTGGCCGTATCCGGCATCTCCTGGATGTCAGTGAACCACACGTTCTCTACCTGGCACCCGTCTTCCGACACCTCGTCCGACACCAGCGGGCGGCCGATGAATACGCCGCGTTGGCCGTTTTCCAGATCAATAATAACGAGCTGCAGTGGCAGCATCTTCATGACACACCTCCGTTCAGTTGAACTGATACGGGTTGTCGTCACACCCGCCGCGCGGCGAATGGGGCAGCAGCCCACCCAAACTGCACCGATTGCCTTTCACTTTCAGCATAAAACATGCCACTCGCGGCAACAGGCCGGTAACAGGCCCGGATAGTCCGTTGGTCTGACAGAAACCGCACTCGAATGGCGCAGTCCGGAACGACAGGGCTTCGTGATGGTGCCGCGTCAGCGGCGAATGCACCGTGCGTGCTTAGCGCGACGAATTGTGGAACGGGATAATTCTGGCGGTATAGGCCGAAGACAGCGGCCGTTTGGCGGGTGTCGGGTGCTCGGGGTAAAAGGCGAGAAAGCGGTTCAGGGCGTTTCTCAGACCATTGGGACCGACGACCGAATCCCACATCATCGACGACAGTCGAATGCAGCCGGCCATTGGCGTGCGCGCGCGTCGCCTTTCCATGTCGATGCGGAACTGCAGGCCGCGCAAGCGGCGTTGATCGGCATCCGAGAATTGCTGCAGGAAACCATCCAGCAGTGCCTGACGACGGGCCTCGAATTCGGACGGATTGGAACGGGCAAGCGCGGCCCACTCGTCGAAATCAAATTCAAAATAAAAGCTCGTGGCTGCCTGCACCGTACCCGCCCCGTTCGTTCTTTCCACGATACTACGCAGGCAACCGGGGGGAAGGGAAGTGGCTGACCGGCTGAGCGGTCCTATTGGTCAGACGAGGCCACGAGGAATGTCAGTAATCGACTGAATGACAATGATTTCTTCAAATGGCACCAGGCAGCGGGGATGCACTGTCGGGAAAATTCCCGGGGAACGCCGGGGATGGCGTAAACTGGCGGTTTAAAGCCGGGAGCAGTGGGCCCGGTACCAAACCGAGTCGGATCAGGCGCTTATATGCCGGGCAAACTGTATATCAAGACCATGGGCTGTCAGATGAACGAGTACGATTCGGCGCGCATGGCCGATCTGCTCGCCGACACCCATGGTTACACGGTCACGAATAATCCGGACGAGGCCGATCTGCTGCTGCTCAATACCTGCTCGATCCGCGAGAAGGCCCAGGAGAAAGTGTTCACCCAGCTTGGCTATTGGCGTGCCCTTAAACAGGCGCGGCCGGGCGTGATGATCGGTGTCGGCGGCTGTGTGGCCTCGCAGGAAGGCCCGGCCATTCGTCGCCGTGCGCCGCATGTGGACGTGGTATTTGGTCCTCAAACCCTGCACCGCCTGCCGGAGTTGCTCGCGCAGGCGCGCACCGGACTGGCAGCGGTGGATGTGTCGTTCCCGGAAATCGAAAAATTCGACCGCTTGCCCGAACCACGTGTTGACGGGGTGCGCGCGTTTGTGTCGATCATGGAAGGCTGTTCCAAATATTGCACTTATTGTGTGGTGCCGTTCACCCGGGGCGAGGAGTTCTCGCGGCCGTTCGATGACGTGCTGGCCGAAGTGGTGAGCCTCGCCGAGCAGGGCGTGCGTGAAGTGACGTTTCTCGGGCAGAACGTCAATGCCTACCGCGGCCCAAAATTCGACGGCACCCCGGCCGATTTGGCCGAACTGATTCGCTACGCGGCCGAGATCGACGGCATTGGCCGGATTCGCTTCACCACCTCGCATCCGCTGGAATTCAACGACCGGCTGATCGAGGCTTATCGTGATGTGCCGACCCTGGCGGGGCACTTGCACCTGCCGGTGCAAAGCGGCTCGGACCGGATTTTGGCCGCCATGAAGCGCGGGCACACCGTGCTCGAATACAAGGCAAAGCTGCGCCGGCTGCGCGCCGTGCGTCCGGACCTCAGCATCACCACCGACATCATTGTCGGTTTCCCGGGCGAGACCGATGCCGACTTCGAGGCGACGATGAATCTCGTGGCCGAGGCCGGTTTCGACAATTCCTTTAGCTTCATCTATAGCACTCGACCCGGCACCCCGGCATCCGAGCTGATCGATGACACGCCGCGCACCGTGAAGGATCAGCGGCTGGCCATCCTGCAGCGCCGTTTGGACCAGCAGGCAGCCGAGATCAGCCGGCGCATGGTCGGCAGCGTGCAACGCATCCTCGTGGAAGGCCCCTCGAAGCGCGATCCGCAGGAATTGGGGGGACGCACCGAAAACAACCGGGTCGTAAACTTGCCGCTCAATGATCCGGCGTTGATCGGCCAGTTCATCGATGTCGAAATCACCGAGGCGAAGACCTATTCACTGCGCGGCCGTCCGTTGCGAACGACGATGCCGCACGCTTGCGAGGCTTGAACGGTTTGGCCGCCACCACATCGCATACGTCCGAGTTCAGTCTGCTGCCAGCCGACAATGCCCGGCTTTCCAGCCTGTGCGGTCAGCTCGATGAACACCTGCGCCAGATCGAGGCGCACTTTGGGGTTGAGGTCAGCAATCGCGGCAATCAGTTCCGGGTGTCCGGCGCCGCCGAGCCGGTGGCGGCGGCCGAGCGTGTGCTGAAGGAGTTGTACTCGGTAACCGCACACGATCCCTACCTCAGCAATGCCGCCGTCGACCAGGCCTTGCGCCTGACTGAGCCGGGCGTGGGTGAGAACGACGATCGCGATACCCACCTGCGGACCCCAAAGCTGGTGGTCAAGGGACGCACGCCGCGTCAGCGCGACTACATCCGCAATATCCTCACCCACGACATCAACTTCGGTATTGGTCCGGCTGGTACCGGCAAGACCTATCTGGCCGTGGCCTGCGCGGTCGATGCGCTGGAGCGCGAACAGGTGCGGCGCATCGTGCTGGTGCGCCCGGCGGTCGAGGCGGGTGAGCGGCTCGGATTCCTGCCCGGCGCCCTGGAACAGAAGGTCGATCCATACCTGCGTCCGCTGTATGACGCGCTTTATGAAATGCTCGGTTTCGAGCGGGTCGGGCGGCTGCTGGAGAAGGGTGTGATCGAGCTGGCGCCGCTGGCCTACATGCGCGGTCGCACGCTCAATGAGTCGTTTGTGATCCTCGACGAAGCCCAGAACACCACAACGGAACAGATGAAGATGTTCCTCACGCGCATCGGATTCAACACCAAGGCGGTGATCACCGGCGATGTGACCCAGGTCGATCTGCCGCGCGCCCAGAAGTCCGGGCTCAAGGAAGCCATCGAGGTGCTCGGTGACGTGCGCGGCATCCGATTCATGCACTTCACGGCACGTGACGTGGTCCGCCACCCGCTGGTGCAGCGCATCGTCGAGGCTTACGCCGCGCGTGACGAGGCGAATCCGGACTGATGCGATTGCGCCTGACTGTGCAGCGCGAGACGGAAGAGCGGGGCTTGCCCGCCAACGCCGCACTGGCCCGCTGGGCACAGGCGGCCCTGTCCGGCAGCGGGGCAGGTGTGGCAGAAGTGAATATCCGGCTGGTCGATGTGGACGAGAGCCGGCGCTTGAACGCCCGTTACCGTGCCAAGCGCCGGCCGACCAATGTGCTGTCGTTTGCCTATGATGCACCGGAGGCGCGCCCGGGCCTGATCGGCGATCTGGTGATCTGCGCCCCGGTTGTCTCCCGCGAAGCCGAGGCCCAGGGCAAGGCCCGGCGGGCACATTGGGCGCATCTGGTGGTCCACGGTATACTGCACCTGCGCGGCCATGACCATATCCGCGAAACCGACGCCCAGGCCATGGAATCCGCCGAAATCCGCATCCTGAAACGCCTTGGTTTTTCCAACCCGTACCGCTGAACATGCCACCCGACGACGAACCCAGCCCTGAACACGACAACGGCACCCTGTCACTGCTCGACCGGCTTGGTGCCGCGCTGCTCGGTGAACCGGCGACCCGCGCCCAGCTGATCGAGGTCCTGCGCGACGCGCAGCAACGAAACCTGTTTGATCCCGACGCCCTCGACATGATCGAGGGCGTGCTGTCCACGGCCGACATGCGCGCCCGTGACATCATGGTGCCGCGCGGCCAGATGGACGTGGTCGACTTCAGCCGGCCACCCGAGGAATTCCTGCCGGTGATCATCGAGTCCGGGCATTCACGTTTTCCGGTGGTGGATGGCGACAAGGACAAGGTCATTGGAATTCTCCTGGCCAAGGAACTGCTGCGTTACCTGCAGCTCGACAAGCGCCGGCGCGCCAAATTCAATCTGCGTGACATCCTGCGGCCAGCCGTGTTTGTGCCTGAGGCCAAGCGTCTCAATGTGCTACTGCGCGAGTTCAAGGCCACCCGCAATCACATGGCCATGGTGGTCGATGAATATGGCGGGGTATCCGGGCTGGTGACAATCGAAGACGTGCTTGAACAGATTGTCGGCGAGATTCGCGATGAGTACGACATCGAGGCCGAAGATGTCACCATCATCGATCGTGGCAACAGCGAATACGTGGTCAAGGCCCTGGCGACGCTGGAAGATTTCAATGAACGTTTCGGGACGGTCTTCGCGCAGGCCGAGATCGAAACCCTTGGCGGTTTCGTGATGGCCAAACTCGGTCACGTGCCACGGCGTGGCGAGAAGCTGGAGATCGATGGATGGCGATTCGAAGTGATGAGAGCCGATAGTCGCCGGGTGCATTTGCTCAAGGCCGTGCGGCTTGGCGCCGCCTGAATCCCATCCGTCGCGGCTGATCGCCGTGTTATCGCGTCCGGCCGCCGATTTCCTGGCGTTGCTGGCCGGTGCATTGTTACCCCTGGCGTTCGCGCCAGTCGGTTTTTATCCGCTGGCCATTTTGTCCCCGGCACTGCTGTTCCTGCTGTGGCTGAATGTCACGCCGAAACGCGCCATGTGGCGCGGCTTCCTGTTCGGGCTTGGGCAATTCGGCGTTGGCGTGTCATGGATCTATGTCGCGATCCATGACTTCGGATATTCCGGAGTGCCGCTGGCGGTGTTTCTGACTTCCCTGTTTGTGGCATTTCTGGCGTTGTTTCCGGCACTGTTGGGTTATGCCTGCGCACGCGTTCTGCGCGGGCCGGTAGTGTGGCGTTTGGCGCTGCTGTTTCCAGCGGCCTGGACCCTGTGGGAATGGATCCGTGGCTGGATCCTGACCGGCTTTCCGTGGTTGCATCTCGGCTACAGTCAAATCGAGTCGCCATTGCGCGGGCTGGCGCCACTGCTTGGTGTATACAGCGTGTCACTCGCCGTGGCATTTTCGGCCGGACTGCTGGTGCTGGCCGTACTCGGCGGCAGTCGCCGGCGTGTGGTGGCGCTGGCACTGGGCGCGCTGCTGTGGGGCGGCAGTGCCATGCTGGTGCGAATTGAATGGACCGAACCGGCAGGCGCCCCGCTACCGGTGGCACTGGTGCAGGGCAATGTGCCGCAGGACACCAAGTGGCGTCCGGAACTCGTGACCTACACGCTCAACCTCTATGCCGACCTGACACGCCAGCACTGGGACCGTCGCCTGATCGTCTGGCCGGAGGCGGCGATCACGTCGTTCTATCACGAGGTCGCCGACGATTACCTGGCCGGACTGCGCCGCGAGGCGCGCGCCCACAATACCGACATCGTGCTCGGCATCCCGGTGCGCGAGCCGGGCACGCGTCGGTATTACAACAGTTTGCTGAGCCTCAGCGAGTCGCCCGGGTTCTACCACAAGCGGCATCTGGTGCCGTTTGGCGACTACGTTCCGCTGCAGGAATGGCTGCGCGGACTGATTCGGTTTTTCGATCTGCCGATGTCCGGATTCAGTGCAGGACCGTCCGAGCAGCCATTGCTCGAGGCGGCCGGGCAGAAAATCGCCGGGACTGTCTGCTACGAAGATGTTTTTGGCGAGGAACTGATTCCGAGCCTGCCGGCCGCGACGCTGCTCATCAATGCCACCAACAATGCCTGGTACGGCGATTCGCTGGCTCCGCACCAGCACTTGCAGATGTCGCGCATGCGTGCCGTTGAAACCGGGCGCACCCTGCTGCGGGTCACGACCAATGGCGTTTCGGCAATTGTTGACCCGCATGGGCGCCTGTTGGCCCGCTCTCCACAATTCGTCACCACCGTCCTCACCGGGGAAGCGATGCCCTATCGGGGATCGACCCCCTATGTGCAGGTTGGCAATATCCCGGTGCTGTTGTTCCTGCTGGCGATCCTGGCGCTCGGGGGCTGGCGGTCACATACCGGTGCGAGCGGTGCAGAACGTGGGGTAGAATAGCCGTTTCGCGGACAGGACCCGCACTCCGGGCCGAAACTATCCGTTTGTCTCTTTACATACCTTGAAGGAAACATGATGAAACATCACAAGTTGTTGTGGCTGATGGCCGGACTGGCTTTCAGTGTTCCGGCTCTCGCTGAGGTCAAGATCGGTTTCGTGGATGTGCGCGCCGCCGTTACCGAGAGCAAAACCGGCAAGCAGTTCCGTGCCGAGATGGATACCTATATCAAGAACAAGCAGGCCTCGCTGAAGAAAGAAGATGACAAGCTGACCAACCTCAAGCAGACACTGGAAAAGGAAGGGCTCACGCTGTCCGACGCCCAGAAACAGCAGAAACAAAAGGACTTCCAGGAGAAAGTACAGGGTCTGCAGAAAATGGCCGGAGACGCCGACCGCGAACTGAGTCAGAAAGAGGCAGATTTCAACAAGCAAACCATGGACAAGGTTCGCGTGATTGCCAATGACCTGGCCAAGAGCGAAAAGCTGAGCCTGATCTTGATTGTCGGCCGCGAAGGTGTGTTGTATTCCGAGGAAGGCATGGACCTGACCGCCAAGGTCGTGGAAAAGCTTGATAGCGGTGCCGGCAAGAGCGGCAAGAAATAAATCCGCGTACTGATCCGGCCCCACGGCGCGTCCGCGCCGTGGGGTTCCGCGGCCGCGGTGGCAAGACCCCGGACCGTGAATAGAGTATCCTTGCGGCCACGAGCCCTGGCACGTGTTACCTCCGATGGACGAGCAATACCTTCCCCAGCAGATCGAGCAGGACGCCCAGCGGCACTGGACGCAACAGTGCTCGTTTCGGGCCGTCGAGGACCCGGCGCGGGAAAAATTCTACTGCCTGTCGATGTTCCC
>DKBE01000007.1 GCA_002451085.1 Proteobacteria bacterium UBA6908
CCCTGATCGATCCAGAATCGAACAATCCCGTTCAGTTCCTGCCAAAGTTCTGGCCAGGCCTCGGACTCGAAATCAAACGGATAGATATCCTGGTATTTCTTCGGCGGGTTCTCGGCGTATTGAATGCTGCCGTCCGGACGGCGCCGGAACCATTCGGGGTGTTCCCTTATATATGGATGGTCCGGGGAGCACTGGTACGCCAGGTCGAGCGCCACATCGAGGCCATGCTGCTTGGCCGTCTGGACGAATTTCCGAAAATCGGCAAGTGTGCCGAGCGCCGTATGCACGGCCGTGTGCCCACCGTCGGGTCCACCGATGGCCCAGGGACTGCCGACGTCGTCGGGGGTGGGTACCAGGTTGTTATTGCGGCCCTTGCGGTAGGTGGTGCCGATCGGATGGATCGGCGGCACATAAACCACATCGAACCCCATGGCGGCGACGTAAGCCAGCAATGGCTCGCAGTCCGAGAACCGGCCGTGTTCGCCATTTCCGCAGGATCGGGGGAAGAATTCATACCAGGCACCATGACGGGCGCGCTCGGGATCGACGACGACGATCAATTCCTGGCTGGCGCCCGTCATGAAATGCCGTTCGCCGTGGCGCTCCATGAGGCGTGTGAGTGCAGTATCAAGACCAGCAGTGCGTTTCATGGCTTCCGGAACTTTGCTGCGCAGGAGCTCGGCGCTCGTCGTGAGCTGCTTCGCCTCGGTGTCGGTAGCGTGTGCCGCGGCACGGTCGACCAGCTCGGCGCCGATGCGATAAATCAGTTCCAGATCCGAATCATCCGGCGGGCGGCGTTGCAGATCGTGTTGCCACGTCGAAAACGCATCGATCCACGCAGCCGCCGTGTAGCGATAGCGTCCGAGCCGGGTCACTTCAAACTCAGCGTGCCAGCGATCGTTTCCTTTCGGGGTCAACGGCACTTCCTGCCAGCTCAAATCAGACTCGTGACGGTAGCGAAGCACACCCGCGATACGATCATGACCGTCGGCAAAGGCATCCACTTCGACGGCAACACGTTCACCGGCCACACGCTTGATGGGAAAGTGACCGCCGTCGACAGACGGCTGAAGATGCTCGATCACCACCCGTTGGCGTCCCTCAACCGGCAACGTGCGTTGGTCAGCAGGAGGGAGGGTGCTCATGGGCTTTGTGGGTTTGTGGATTTGAACACCAGCACACTGAGCGGCGGGAGTAGCAGTGTCAGCGAGTGGTAGCGGCCGTGGGCACCGACGGGTGTCGCGTCTACGCCGCCAAGATTGCCCTGACCGCTGCCGCCATAGTGTGGGGCGTCGCTGTTCAGGAGTTCGCGCCAGTAACCACCATGCGGTACGCCAACCCGGTAGTTGGCGCGCGGCACCGGTGTGAAGTTACACACCACCAGAATCGCGTCATTTGGGTCGCTGCCCTTGCGCAGGTAACTGACGATGCTCGACTCCCAGTCGTGAACATCCACCCATTCAAATCCATCATTGGAGAAGTCGCGCTGATAAAGCGCCGGTTCCTGGCGGTAAATCCGGTTGAGGTCCTGCACCCAGTGTCGCAATCCTTGATGCGGGGCATGCTCGAGCAGATGCCAATCCAGGCTTTGGTCGTGATTCCATTCGCGCCACTGGCCGAACTCGCCACCCATAAACAGGAGCTTCTTGCCCGGGTGCGTCCACATGTAACCGTACAGCGAACGTAGGTTGGCAAATTTCTGCCAGTCATCCCCCGGCATGCGGCCGATGAGGGAGCGCTTGCCGTGCACAACCTCGTCGTGTGACAGCGGCAGTACGAAATTCTCGTGAAAGGCGTACCAGATGCTGAAGGTGAGCTGATCATGGTGATGTTTGCGGTACACGGAGTCGCGTGAGAAATAAAACAGCGTGTCATGCATCCAGCCCATNNCCATTTCATGCCGAAACCCAAGCCGCCGATATACGTCGGGCGCGACACCATCGGCCACGCTGTAGATTCCTCGGCGATGGTCTGCGTGCCCGGGTGATCGCGATAAACCGCCTCGTTCAGGTTGCGCAGAAACTGAATGGCGTCGAGATCTTCCCTGCCGCCAAATTCATTCGGAATCCATTCGCCTTCCTTGCGCGCGTAGTCGAGGTACAGCATCGAAGCCACGGCATCCACGCGGAGTGCGTCAATGTGATAGCGGTCGAGCCAGAATAGCGCGCTCGACGAGAGAAACGAGCGCACCTCGTGTCGCCCGTAGTTGAAGATGCTTGAGCTCCATTCCGGATGGTAGCCACGCTTCGGATCGGCGTGTTCGAAGAGATGTGTTCCATCGAAGAACGCCAGCCCATGTTCATCGGTCGGGAAGTGCGACGGTACCCAGTCGAGGACGATGCCAATATCCTGCTGATGCAATGCGTCAACCAGGTGCATGAATTCCTGGGGGGTGCCGTAGCGTGCGGTTGGTGCAAAGTAGCCGGTGGTCTGGTAACCCCACGATCCATAGAATGGATGCTCGGTCACCGGCATGAGTTCGACGTGCGTGAAACCCATCTCCTTCACATATGAAGCCAGCTGTTCAGCGTGTTCACGGTAACTGAGAGCCCGGTTGTCGTTCTCCGGCATGCGCCGCCACGAACCAAGGTGCAATTCGTAGGCGGCATGCGGAGCATCGAGTGCATTCGCCGTGTGGCGGTTTTTCATCCAGCGGGCATCCTGCCATTCGTAATCCAGCGGCCAGACGATCGAGGCCGTTGATGGCGGACATTCGGCACGAAAGGCAAACGGATCGGCCTTGTCGACCTGGTAGCCGTGCAAACGCGAGTGCAGGTGATACTTGTACAACGTACCCGGGCCGACACCTGGAATGAAACCTTCCCAGATCCCGGAGCCGTCGGGACGTACTCGTAGCGGGTGTGTCTCGGGATTCCAGTCGTTGAAATCGCCAATTACCGAAACCCGTTCGGCGTTCGGTGCCCACAACGCAAAGTGGGTCCCGCGCACATCGTTCAGTGTTCGCGGGTGAGCACCGAGTTTTTCGTACAGGCGGAAGTGCGTCCCCTGGCGAAAGAGATAGATGTCGTGTTCGGTCAGGAGGCTCGCCCCGTGCAGCACCTGCTCTTTCGCAGAGATTGTTGTCATGTCGGGTTCTCCATGCTGAAAACGTCGCCTGAGCATGGCATCAGAAGCACATCGCCGTTCAACTGCTCAGGATGCCCCAGTTCGCCATGTGCCCTCGCGGTCAGCGGGAAGGCAATGCTTCCATTGGGTTGCTGCCATTACAGCAAAAACCGAATTCGTTAAATCTATCGCATTTATCAGGACAGACAAAACCAACAAGCTGAAAAACTGGCTGAATTGGTATGAAGCGGCCAAATGACGGGTGCCTGGTGCTGGGCAAACAGATCCAGCGCGACCAACGAATGATGCTGGCTTTGGTCTGAAACGGGGCAATTACCGCTTGCGAAAGGCCTTTACCGGAGGGAAGCTGGCTATAAGTGAGCGGAGCTTGCTATTCTATATATGAAGCACGGTGCCGGCCCATCAAGGCCACCCTAGCGCGATTCATGGCACATGACAAACAATTAACAATTCATAGCTAGCGGCTTCAGCGCAGGTGATACAAGAAAGTTACCTAGCCCGTGCAAAGGGACGGAAACGGAATGCCGACGCGTGCACCACTTTCAGCGGATACCTTCAACCGCCGTTTTCGCCTGTTCATTCTCCTGACCTGGAATCTGCCACCGGTGGTAGGGTTGGGATTCCTGATGTTCATCAACATGTTTACCCCGGAGCAGATGCTCCGCATTCTGACGACACCACTGGAGCCGATTTTCATTCTCGCGAGCATGGTGTTCGCGCATGTGTACTTTAGACGCTATATCCGTCCGGTTCATGACTACCTGACTCAGCCTGACACGACCCTGGCCAGACAGGCACTAGAGCGGATGCGCTGGTTCCCGCTGCATTACTGGACTGCCTTCATTATCTACCTGTTACTGGCGCCGCTCTCGGTCATCATGGCTGCCGAACTCTACGCCGGATTTGTCGCCACGACCATTGACTGGTTCCGCATCCACCTGGTTGCCCTGATTGTCTCGATCATCGTCGGCCTGCCGATCTTCTTTATGATTCTCGACTTGTTCGGGCGCGCCTTGCGTGGCGCGGAACTGTCACGACCGCATTTGACGATACGTGTCAAAGTATTTCTGATCGGCGCGCTCGTTCCGTTATTGATCGATACCATGCTGGTGCAGTATTTCTGGACACGTACCGGATATTTCACCGGTGAAACCTTTGCCATGTGGCTGATGCTCGAGCTCCTGGCCATCGGGGGCAGCCTGATTTTCCTGCGCAGCTTCGGACAATCGTTGGATCCATTGCGGGTCGTTATTCAGAAGGGTGTCGGCGGTGTCGAAGCCGGTGAGGTAATCCCGAGCGCCTTGTCTACGGATGAGCTGGGTGTGCTCGCCGATGATTTCCGGAAACTGATGGTAGATCGGCAACGAGCGGAAGTTGAGCTGGCGCGTGAAAAGGAAATGGCCGAAGTCACCCTGGCCTCGATCGGAGATGGGGTCATTACCACCGACACGGAAGGTCGCATCACGTTTCTGAATGCCGTTGCTGAATACCTGACGGGTTGGAACCAGGCAGAGGCCCGCGAGCGGCCGTTGACCGAAATCTTTCCGATCTTCAATGAGCTGACGCGCAAGCCAGTCACCAACCCGGTGGCGCGTTGCCTGCGGGAAGGGCGTATTGTCGGGCTGGCGAATCACACGGTACTGGTTCGCGCCGACGGACGGGAATTTGCCATCGAGGATTCCGCTGCACCGATTCGTGACAGCAGCGGTACGATCGTGGGTGTAGTGCTGGTGTTTCACGATGTCACCCGCGCGCGCGAAATGGCGAACCGCTTGTCCTGGCAGGCTACGCACGACGCATTGTCCGGCTTGCATAATCGAATCGCTTTCGAGGAGCGCCTGCGCCACCTTCTGAGCCTGGAAGCTGCAGATGACGCCGTGCATCACGTACTGCTCTATATCGACCTGGACCAGTTCAAGGTAGTGAATGACATTGCCGGACACATCGCCGGCGACGAGATGCTGAAGCAAATTGCTGTTCTCATGCAACAGCAGGTGCGCGAATCCGACATGCTCGCGCGGCTTGGTGGGGATGAGTTCGGATTGATCCTGACCGACTGTGAACTTGAGAACGCCACACGCATCGCCGATTCCATCCACGAGGCCCTTGAGCAATATAAATTTCTCTGGGATGAGCGCGTCTATCGCGTCGGGGCCAGTATCGGCATGCTCCGTTTCCGACCCGGGCATTATTCCCTGACCGAACTGATGAGCGCCGTCGATCTTGCCTGCTACGCCGCCAAGAATACCGGCCGAGGCCGTACCCATGTGTATGTTCCCGAAGACGAACGGACACAACAGCACCGCAGTGAGATGGACTGGGCGGCTCGGATCAGCGAAGCCGTCGAGCATGATTATTTGGTGCTGTATGGTCAGACCATCGCACATCTCAACAGTGTGAATCCGGGGCCCGGTCTGCACTTCGAGGTGCTGGTGCGTCTGCGAGATCAGGAGAACGGACTGGTACCGCCCGGGGTGTTTCTGCCTGCGGCCGAACGATTCGACCTCATGCCGATTGTGGATCGCTGGATCATTACGCGCACGTTTTCCCTTATGGCCGAAACCCTGCAACGCCACGGTCGCCGATCCATTGCCCAATGCGCCATCAATCTTTCCGGAGCAACCATCGGCGATCAGTCGCTGCTTCCATTTATCAAGAGCCAACTGACCCTGCATCATTTGCCGCCGGAGATTATTTGCTTTGAGATCACCGAAACCGCGGCGATCTCGCATTTTCCGACTGCCATGCAGTTCATCAGTGAACTTCGTCATCTGGGCTGTCGTTTTGCGCTCGATGACTTTGGCAGTGGCATGTCCTCGTTTTCCTATCTGCGCAGCTTGCCGGTTGACTACCTGAAAATTGATGGCGTGTTTGTGCGTGACCTGGCCAACGATCCTGTGAACCGCTCACTGGTGGGAAATATCAACGACATTGGCCATCTGCTGGGCAAGTACACCATCGCCGAGCATGCCGAGAACGACAGCGCTCTGGATTATCTGCGCAAACTGGGGGTGGACTACGCCCAGGGTTACGGCATTAGCCGGCCGGTACCGCTGGATGAATTACTGAATGGTTCGCCATCCGGCATGTCCGGCTGATTTTCCGCGCCGATTTCATTACCATAGCGACCTTTCCGCCATCGGCCGCGCCCATGACCATTCGTACCCGTTTTGCCCCGAGCCCGACCGGCTACCTGCATATTGGTGGTGCCCGCACGGCACTGTTTTCCTGGCTGCATGCACGCAAGCACGGGGGTATCTTTATATTACGTATCGAGGATACTGACCTGGAGCGCTCCACCGCCGAGTCGGTGGATGCCATCCTGCAGGGCATGACCTGGCTGGGGCTGGAATACGACGAAGGTCCGTTCTTTCAGACTCACCGTTTCCCGCGCTACCAGGAAGTGATCGACCGCATGCTCAACGAGGGCACGGCCTATCACTGCTATTGCACCCGTGAGCGGCTGGAAGCACTGCGCAACGAGCAAATGGCGCGCAAGGAAAAACCGCGCTACGACGGCAAGTGCCGCCACGGTGTGGCCAATCCACCATCGGATATACCGCCAGTCGTGCGTTTCCGGAATCCCCAGGAAGGCGCGGTGGTCGTCGAAGACCTGATTCGCGGCCGCGTGGCGTTCCAGAACAGCGAGCTTGATGACCTCATCATCGCGCGATCGGATGGCACACCGACGTATAACTTTACGGTCGTGGTCGATGACATGGACATGGGTGTTTCGCACGTGATCCGCGGCGACGACCATCTCAACAATACACCGCGTCAGATGAACATGCTCACGGCCCTAGGCCACGCGCCGCCGGTGTACGCCCATGTGCCGATGATCCTCGGCAGCGATGGCAGCCGACTCTCCAAGCGCCACGGGGCGGTCAGCGTCATGCAGTACCGCGATGAGGGTTATTTACCCGAGGCGCTGCTGAATTACCTGGTGCGGCTCGGCTGGTCGAATGGTGACCAGGAGGTATTCACGCTGGACGAATTGCTCCAGCTGTTCGATGTGAGCAAGGTGCATACCTCGGCGGCAGCCTTCAATCCGGACAAGCTGCTGTGGCTCAACCAGCATTATCTCAAAACCAGCGACCCGCAGCATGTGGCCCATCATTTAAGTTATCACCTGGGCAAGCTCGACATCGATCCTTCCAGTGGTCCGTTGCTCACTGACGTGATCGTGGCGCAGCGTGAGCGTGCCAAGACCCTCGTCGAGATGGCGGCCGCGAGCGCGTTCTTCTACCGGGATTTCCCGGCATACGAGGCCAAGGACGCTGACAGTCATCTAAAGCCCGAAGCGCTTGCCGTACTCTCGGACGTGCGCGACCGGCTCAGCACGTTGACCGATTGGAGTGCCGAAGCCATCCATGCCGTGGTACATGCCGTGGCCGATGGGCATGGGCTCAAGCTTGGCAAGATCGCCCAGCCACTGCGGGTAGCGGTGGCCGGGCGGGCGGTATCGCCGCCCATTGACCAGACGCTGGTGCTGCTCGGTCGCGAAAAAACCCTCGCACGCCTGGAGCGTGCCATCGAGTATATTCGTTCCCGCATGCCAGCCTGAGACAATCATGGGTGCTTTTGTGACACTTTGTTCCCGCCTCTTGGTCGTGCTGGCCGGGTTGTTGATCGGGTTACCGGCCCAGGCGGAATGGTTTTCCCGCCAGGAAGCCATCATGGGCACGGTGGTGCGCGTTGAGTTGTGGCACACGGATGCCGCCAAGGCCGATGTCGCGATGGCGGCGGTGATGGCCGAGATGCATCGCATCGATGAGGCCATGAGTCCTTATAAGGAGCAAAGCGAACTCTCGCGAATCAATCGAGAAGCGGCCAAGGGCCCGGTGGCGATCAGTCAGGAAATGGTCGATATCCTGACCCGTTCCATTGAATTTTCGAAGCTTTCAGACGGCGCGTTCGACATCACCTTTTCAAGCGTTGGCTACCTCTACGATTACCGAAAGCACATCAAGCCGAGCGATGCCGAGGTCGCGAAGGCGTTACCCGGCATCAACTACCGGCATTTGCTGCTTGACCCGGAGCACCGAACCATCCGCTATGCCCGCGACGGGGTCCGGATCGATCTGGGCGGAATCGCCAAGGGCTGGGCCGTTGACCGTTGTATTGCCATGCTCAAGTCTCGCGGCATTCACAATGCAATGGTCATGGCCGGCGGCGACACCCGGTTGCTCGGTGATCGCCGCGGGCGTCCGTGGAATGTCGGGGTCCGTGACCCCCGACAGCGCAATGCCGTGTCCATCGTATTGCCATTGGCGGACACAGCGATATCGACTTCCGGCGACTATGAGCGCTATTTTGAAGAAGACGGTGTCCGCTACCATCACATCATTAACCCAAAAACCGGGAAATCTGCCACTGGTGTTCGCAGCGTCACAGTGATTGCGGCCGACGCCACCACCACCGAGGGCCTGACCAAGAGTGTGTTCGTGAAAGGCCCGGAGGCGGGCATGCAGTTTCTGCGTACCGTGCCCGGTGTGGAAGGCATTGTGATCGATGACCATGGACGCGTGTTGTATTCCGCGGGATTGCAGCCGGGCGCCCAATCACCCCCGGCAGCGGACACCGCCGGTCGGAGCAGTGGCCACTAACACCGCCATCCCGGCCGTTTGTCGGCCAAGAGGGTGTGGAGCGGTAGTAATAGCCATAACCCTCTGATAATTTTACCGAGAGCGTCAGTCGGGCATGACTGCAGGGACTGCAGAGTAGCGCGGGAAGTGAAGGGATCAGTGTTGCCGAGTGGGCTAATTGGAACAATAAACTGTACTTTGAACAGGGCAACACCGCTGAAAGGCGGTGACGCAAAGCTCCGAGGCTTCCGGGATAGAACGGATCCCCATGCCAGTCGGGCCGCCAAAGTCGATAATCGTCGCACCTGAATCAATGATTGGGTGTATGGCGCAACACTTGGTGAGGATGACTATGCAGACCCTGAAATCATTGCACGGAAGCTCCATTTCTTCTGCCAGTTTTCTGCTGATCGCGTTACCGGCCCTGGTGGCAGGCTGCTCCAGCGGAAGCTCTTCCTCCGTGACCGTCGGCGGTGATGTGTCGATTGCCTACGTCAAGCGGCCGGTCAGCTCGGTTGGTAACCCCACCGATGCCATCACCTTTACGCCCGGCGGCGATCTGTATATTCGCGAAAAATCCGATCCGAATTCCCCGGAAATTAATGTCACCGCCTCCCTGACCCAGGGGCAGGGCGATGTCTCCGACCCGGAAGTCTCCTATGACGGCAGCAAGCTGCTGTTCAGCATGCGCCGGGCAACCGATCCGGGTTGGCGAGTGTGGGAATACGATATTGCCCGCAAGACCTTTACCCAGATTTCCTGCACGGCCACTGGCGGTACCACGCCGCCGGGGGACGACGTTGATCCGGCCTACCTGCCGGATAACCGGATCGTGTTTGTCTCCAACCGTCAGATCAAGTCTCGTCAGTTGATGACGGAAGAGGGCATGACGCCATTTGCCTACCTTGATGAATATGAGCGCGAGCGCACCACCGCGCTGCATGTCATGAACTCGAACGGCAGCGATTGCCACCAGATTTCCTCCAACCAGAGTCACGATCGCAATCCGACGGTGCTGCAGACCGGCGAAATCATGTATTCGCGCTGGGACCATGTCGGTGGCCGCAACCAGTTCAGCATCTTCTTTACCAACCCCGACGGCACCAACCTGTTCGTGTTGTACGGTGCCCACAGCCCGGGCAACAGTTATTTGCATCCGCGCGAGCTGCCCAATGGGCAGGTATTGTCCTCGCTCATGCCGTTGTCGCGCACCCACGAGGGTGGGGCGCTCATGCGCATCGATGTCAAGAATTACTCCGAAAATTGCGAGCCGGCACCGGGCGTGCCGGGTGGCTGCAACGGCCAGCTCCAGCCGACCGCCAAGCAGGTAAATTTCGGCCGTGGCATCTCGCAGAACGGCCGCTTTAGTACTCCATACCCGCTCTGGGACGGATCCAATCGCGCGCTGGTTTCCTGGACACCATCGTGCGCCGCCACCAACAGCTGTGCGATGGCCGTGAATCCGTTGACCGGCGTTGCGGAGCCCAGTGACGAACGGACGCCGCCGGTGTACGGCATCTACATGCTCGATCTGAATAGCGGCAACACCCGTCCGGTGGTGACGGCACCCGCCGGCTACGCTGTGCTCGATGCAGTCGCGATCCAGCCACGGCCATTACCGAACGTGCTCCCTGATAAGCCGCTGACACCGACATTG
>DKBE01000081.1 GCA_002451085.1 Proteobacteria bacterium UBA6908
ACCGATGGCTTGTTGCCAGCGATGGAGGCGGTCTTCAACAAGCTGGACCAACCACTGCCCCTTGGCTACTGCAATGTGGGTTCGGTGCTGGAGCTTGGCTCGAGTGTGGCCGGTTTTGCCAAGGGCGACCGGCTCGTATCGAACGGCAAGCACGCCGAGGTAGTAAGCGTTCCGGCCAACCTCTGCGCCAGGATTCCCGATAGCGTCTCCGACGATGAAGCCGCATTCACGGTAATCGGGGCGATCGGCTTGCAGGGAATTCGTCTGGTTCAGCCGACACTCGGTGAGGCGGTGGTGGTGACGGGGTTGGGTCTTATTGGCCTGGTGACCGTGCAATTGCTGCGTGCCCATGGTTGTCGGGTGCTGGGTATCGATGTTGATCCGGAAAGACTCGCCATGGCCAGGCGCTTCGGCGCGGAGACGGTGAATCTTGCCGCGGATGAGGATCCAGTGACGGCGGCCACAACATTCTCGCGCGGGCGCGGGATTGATGCGGTCATCATCACCGCCTCGACCCGGAGCAACGAACCGGTACACCAGGCCGCGCAGATGTGTCGCAAGCGCGGCCGTATCGTGCTCGTGGGGGTGACTGGCCTGGAGCTTTCCCGAGCAGACTTCTTTGAGAAAGAGTTGACCTTCCAGGTGTCATGTTCCTACGGTCCGGGACGGTATGACCCGAGCTATGAAGAGAAAGGCAATGATTACCCGGTAGGGTTTGTCCGCTGGACTGAGCAGCGCAATTTCGAGGCGGTGCTGGACATGATGTCGGACGGGCGGCTGGACATGAAGCCGTTGATATCGCACCGCTTCACTATTGATGAGGCTGAGAAAGCGTACGAGGTTGTGGGTGGATCAGAACCATCGTTGGGAATCTTGCTTGCCTATCCTGGGAATGAGATCACGGCTGAATCACGAACCGTAATGTTGTCTCCTCGTGCACGGTCATCTTCCAGTGCACGTGAGCGTGAAGCCGTCTCGGTCAGTTTCATTGGCGCCGGCAACTATGCGACCGCGGTGTTGATCCCGGCATTCAGGGAGGCCGGTGTCCGGCTGCGAAGCGTTGCATCCAGCGCCGGCGTAAGCGGAGTTCATGCCGGCCGGAAATTCGGTTTTGAGGAAACGACCACCGATATCGATCGGTTGTTGGCCGATCCAGATTCCGAGGCTGTCGTGATCACCACGCGGCACGACAGCCATGCGCAGTACGTGCTTCAGGCCATGAATTCGGGCAAACATGTTTTTGTGGAAAAACCGTTATGCTTGACCCTCACTGAGCTCGCGCAAATCCAGGAGAAGCACGACACACTCAGTGTCCAGAACTCGACACCGCCAATGGTAATGGTGGGATTTAACCGACGATTTGCCCCCCAAATACAGAAGATAAAGGCGTTGTTGGCCACAGTTTCGGGTCCCAAGGCGTTTGTCATGACTGTAAATGCCGGGTCCATCCCGGCGGCGCACTGGACACAGGATAGCGATATCGGCGGTGGGCGAGTGATTGGCGAGGCCTGTCACTTCATCGACCTGCTTCGCTTCCTGGCGGCAGCGCCGATCACCGGTTGGCACAAAGCAGTGATGGATACCACTACAGCCGACACACTGAGCATTCAGTTAACCTTTGCGGACGGTTCAGTGGGAACGGTGAATTATTTTTCCAATGGCAGCAAAGCCTATCCGAAAGAACGGCTGGAGGTTTTTACCGGGGGGAGAGTGTTGCAGCTGGATAACTTTCGCAAACTGTCCGGCTTCGGTTGGCCGAACTTCAGAAAAATGAACCTGTGGCGACAGAACAAAGGGCAACAAGCCTGCGCGGCCGCGTTTATTCAGGCGATTCGCATGGGTGGCGTGGCACCAATTCCACTGGACGAAGTGCTTGAGGTGAGCCGCGTATCGATCGAAGTGGCCGAGGCATAAACGGTACACACGTGTTGATCGATATCATCGCCGGGGCACGGCCCAATTTCATGAAGATCGCACCGATCATCCGGGCCCTGGAGGCGAAACGGGTGGCGGGCGGTACATTGCGCTATCGTTTGGTTCACACCGGCCAGCACTACGACGCCCGCATGTCGGGCGATTTTCTTTCCCAGCTGGGGATACCCGAGCCGCACGTCAATCTCGAGGTCGGCTCAGGCACACAGGCCGAGCAAACAGCCGCCATGATGGTGCGCTATGAGCAACTGCTGCTGCAACAACGCTGCGAGCTGTGTCTGGTGGTCGGGGATGTGACGTCTACCATGGCCTGCGCCATCACAGCGCAAAAAATGTCCGTACCGGTGGCTCATGTGGAAGGCGGTATCCGTTCGGGCGATTGGGCCATGCCGGAGGAGATCAATCGCATGGTGACCGATGCCATCACCAACTGGTTTTTCACAACCAGTGAAACAGCCAACGCCAACCTTCGGCGCGCCGGGGTGGCGGATGAGCGGATTTTCTTTGTAGGTAACACCATGATCGATACCTTGCTGACAAATCTCAACCGGCTTCAGCCGCCGGCCTTCTGGGATGAGCAGGGTCTGAAGCCGGACGGTTATTTTGTAGTGACCTTGCACAGACCTGCCAACGTGGACGGGTTTGCACAGCTTGAAAGCATGATTACGGCAATTGGTGAGAGCTGTCGGGGGTTACCGGTGGTGTTCCCGGTGCACCCGCGCACGGCCAGGTCCCTGCGGGAGCTCAGGAATTTGCCTTCGAACTTGCGGTTGGTGGAGCCACAGCCCTATTTGGAGTTCAATTATTTAGTGAAGCATGCCAAGGCTGTGATTACAGACTCCGGCGGCATAACGGAGGAAGCAACAGTGTTGGGCGTGCCTTGCATGACATTACGGGATACAACCGAGAGACCCGAGACAGTCGAGATTGGCACCAACGAGCTGGTTGGTACCAATCCGGCAAGCCTGAAACCGGCACTGGACAGGCTTTTTGCAGGACATTGGAAATCAGGGGGTATTCCACCCATGTGGGACGGGAAGGCGGGGGAGCGCATTGTGGAGTGTTTGGGCCACATTCTTTGTAGCGACCGGTAATGAAGCCAGGACTCCTGACCTGGTTTCATACGGTGCGCTATCTGCGCCCGGTGCAGATTTATGGCCGTGTCTGGTTCAGGTTATATCGCCCATCGGCAGACCTATCTCCCGCCGCTCCGGTTCGCCCAATTCACGGTTCGTGGGTCGCCGTGGAGCATCGCCAACAATCCCTGCTTCGTCCTTGGGTTTTTCGATTCTTAAACGAAGAGCACTCGCTGGATAGCCAGAACGATTGGGACAGGCAGAACATAGGCAAGTTGTGGCGTTACAATCTGCATTACTTCGATGACCTGAATGCCGAAGGCACAGCGACGCGAACTGATTGGCATCGGAATCTGATTCAACGCTGGGTGTCCGAAAATCCGCCTGGCCAGGGTACGGGCTGGGAACCGTACCCGACTTCTCTGCGCATCGTAAACTGGATCAAGTGGGCCCTGAGAGGCAACTCGCTTGAGCCTGAATGGCTGCACAGTCTGACAGCACAAGTGCGCTGGCTCACGAAGCGCCTGGAATCGCATTTGCTCGGGAATCACCTCTTTGCCAATGCCAAGGCCCTGGTCTCTGCCGGATTCTACTTCAAAGGTCATGAAGCGGCAGATTGGCTGGAGCGAGGGTTGTCGATTTTGGCTCGGGAATTCCCTGAACAAATACTCTCAGACGGAGGACATTTCGAAAGAAGTCCGATGTATCACGCGCTGGCAACAGAAGACGTGCTGGACTTGATCAACCTGGCGAATACCTATCAATTGGTGTTGCCCGATCGTTGGCGAGGTTTTGTAGATACATGGAAGGAGTCGGCATGCCGCATGCAGAGATGGCTGGAGGCAATGAGCCACCCAGATGGAGAGATTTCATTTTTTAATGATGCGGCGATTGGCATCGCAATGAAGCCAGCCCGGTTAAAGCGATATTTATTGAACTTGACCGGAAACGATGCAGCAAAAGAAGCGAATAGCGAGAGACCAACCAACGGTCAGCTGCAGATGCTGCACTTACAAGAGAGTGGGTATGTTCGCGTGAATGACGCGGTTTCGACACTGCTTATCGATGCCGCCCCTGTCGGCCCGGATTATCTGCCCGGGCATGCACATGCCGATACATTGTCGTTTGAATTGTCTGTCTTTGGGCAGCGGGTCATCGTCAACGGTGGCACGTCGAGGTACGGATTGGGTGAAGAGCGTGAAGCAGAACGCGGAACACCTGCCCACAGCACGGTCACCATCGATGGACAAAATTCATCCGAAGTGTGGGCAGGATTCAGGGTCGCACGACGCGCGAAACCACAAGACCTGTCAATTCTTCGCGAGCACGATGGCGTGCGAATCAGTTGTGCGCACGATGGATATTGTCGGTTGCCCGGACGTCCCGTTCATCGCCGGACATGGGCATCCCGGCCGGGCTCGCTAAGCGTTGAAGACAGCATCGAGGGCCATTACACATCTGCTGTGGCCCGTTTCCATCTGCACCCGGAGGTCATTTGTGAAATGTCCGAGGAAGATGGTGTCGGATATCTTAAGTTCCCGGCGGGAAACAGCATTCGTTGGCAGGCGAAGGGGGGAAAGGCCAAGATTGAAGCCAGCCAATATTGTCCGGAGTTCGGCCGATGTCTGCCGACCCAGTGCATCAGCGTGATGATGAACGGAGAAACCAAAATGCACTTTGAGCTGTTCTGGTAGCGTTCCTTCACTATGCACATCCTGTTCCTGACGGACAATTTCCCGCCCGAGACCAATGCGCCTGCATCGCGTACTTACGAGCATGCCAAACGCTGGGTCGCCGCCGGGCACCGGGTGACTGTTGTCACCGGGGCGCCGAATTTCCCTAGCGGGAAGTTGCATGCGGGTTATCGCAACGCATTCTGGAAACGTGAAGTGCTGGATGGCATCGACGTCGTCCGGGTATGGACGTACATCACGGCCAATGTCGGTTTCCTGAGACGTACCCTTGATTACATCAGTTTCATGATGGCAGCCATCCTGGCGAGTCCGTTTCTGCCCCGACCGGATGTGATCGTTGCCACCTCGCCCCAGTTCTTCACACCATGCGCCGCATGGGTGGTGTCAAAACTGCGTCGCCGACCTTTCGTATTCGAACTGCGTGATCTCTGGCCGGATTCGATTATTGCAGTGGGCGCCATGCAGGAGACATGGGTGATTGGCTGGCTGCGCAAGCTGGAATATTTCCTGTACCGGCGCGCTGCACGCATCGTCAGCGTGTCCCCGTCATTCAAACGAATTCTGATAACGAATGGCATTGATCCGGAAAAAATCGCCGTTGTGCCGAACGGTGTCGAACTCACTGTGTATCAACCCGGTCCAAAGCCTGAAACCCTGGCAAAACGTTTGAACGTAGAAGGTAAATTTGTCGCGGCGTATGTCGGAACCGTCGGGATGGCACATGGTATCGGCACATTGCTCAATGCTGCGAAGGGTCTTTTGCACCGCCAGGACATCGTTTTTGTTGTCGTCGGCACGGGTGCCGAAGCGGCTGATTTGGCCGATAAGTCTCGCCGCGATGGTCTGACCAACGTCATCTTCGTCGGCGCCGTCAGCAAAGCCGAAGTTCGTGAGTATTGGAGATTGTGCGATGTGGCGCTGGTGTTGTTGCGGGACGCACCGTTATTTCGACATGTCATCCCTTCGAAAATCTTTGAGGCCATGGGAATGGCGCGACCGATTTTGCTCGGTGTAAAAGGCGAAAGTGAGCGAATCATACTGGAATCCGGAGCAGGCATAACCATTCCCCCAGAAGACGCTCCCGCATTGGCGCTGGCGGTTGGCGAATTGGCGGGGAACCGGGATCGCTGTATCGGGATGGGCACCAAAGGTCGACAGTATGTGGAACAACGTTTCAGCCGTGAGCAGCTGGCCACCCAAATGCTTGGCGAACTGGCTCGGGCAGCCGGAACCTCCAATGGCTGAGATACTGCAGAAAGGGCGGACATCCCCGACTATACTCCCAATCATGGGACAGGCCGTTTTCTGACTTGCCGAAGAACACCCGTTGCCAGCAGTCGCGGCCTGATCTTGCGCCATGTGCTTTTTGTTGATCAGGGCAGTCAGGCCGCGGGCTTCTCCCAAGACAATCGTTGAGCGTCGGGTATTCTTAGGTGGATAAACACATCTTTCTTTTTCTTACCGCGTTTCTGTCTACGGTCGTGTTGATCCGGCTGTTCCGCCGGATGGCTTCGCATATTTCGCTCATTGATGTCCCGGCCGGCCGCAAGAGTCATGAAGGCACGGTACCGCTGGTGGGGGGAATTGCCATCATTGCGGCATTTCTGTTCACGGCATTTCTAACGCGGCTTCCATTGACGGGTTTCAACAGCCTGTTTTCCGGTTTGTTGCTTCTGGTTGTGATCGGTTTGCTCGATGATTTGCACGATCTGAGTGCGCGCAGTCGATTTTTCGCGCAGATCATGGCATCACTGGTGATGGCCTCATGGGGTGGCGTGATGGTTAATGATCTCGGGGCGTTGCTGGGAAGCGAGATTGTACGACTCAACAACTGGGCTATACCCTTCACGGTCATTGGCGTCATTGGCGTGATCAACGCCATGAACATGATTGATGGCGTGGATGGTCTGGCCGGCGGCATCACTCTGATCGCGTTGGTGCTATTCGGTTTTGTCGCACAGTCTTCCGGTTTGATTGTTCATGCCACATTGCTGTTTACTCTGGCGGCCGCTGTTTTGGGGTTTCTCGTTTTCAATTTCCGTGCACCGTGGATGAATCAGGCTTTGGTGTTTATGGGCGATGCCGGCAGCATGACGCTCGGATTTGCCCTGGCCTGGTTTGCCGTCGACCTGACCAGCGCGGATCGACTGGCGCTTGCCCCGATTACGACGGTTTGGGTTCTGGCAGTCCCATTATTGGACATGGCCAGTGTCATGCTGCGACGTGTTGAAAGAGGGATGAGTCCGTTTACTGGCGATGCCCAGCATCTGCATCATCTGCTGCTGCGTAGCGGATTCTCAACCTCCAGGACCGTGACGATAATACTTTCAGCAAGCCTGTTGTGTGGAGTAATCGGCTTGACTGCCTTGTACTACGCCGTGCCAGAGAGCGTCATGTTTTATGCGTTTCTGTTTCTATTGCTGATCTACCACGTGGTCATGCGGCGAGTGTGGGGAAGCACGGACCAAGTTAAGCCGCAGCCGGAATAAAGGAAACCAGACCGCGATGCCGACACGGCATCGCGGCTAGCGGCCGGAAGACGTGCGCGCAATCACCCATACCGTCACTTCCCGGGCGCCGGCCTTGAGGAGTGTCCGGGCGAGGTGATGGGCGGTTTCCCCGGTAGTCATCACATCATCGATGAGCGCCACGGACAGACCGTCATAGTCACGCCTTGCCTCAAAGGCGCGGCGCAGGTTTCGTCGCCGTTCGGGTTTTGTCAGCCGGGCTTGCGCTGCAGTGTCGCGTACACGCACCACACCATCCAGATCCATGGCCAATCCCAGTTCACGCGCGACCGGCCGGGCGATTTCAACGGCCTGGTTAAATCCGCGATGGCGCAGTCGTGCCGGGTGCATCGGCACCGGCACAATGACATCCGGGTGGGCAGGGGCATTCGATACCGCAGTGGCCAGTGACTGCCCGAGCAATGTAGCCATGGCCAGGTCATGGTGAAACTTGAGGGCACGAATGAAGTGATCGACCGGCGGCGCATAGCGGTACAGCGCTACGGCTGAAGCAAACGCCGGCGGGTTGCGCTGACAGGCACCGCACGTTCCCTGGATGTCTGCATGCATATATGGAATAGCGCAGCGTGGACACCCATGATCAATGACCGGGAGACTGACGCGACAACCCGGACAAAGATGCTGCCCCGGGTCTTTACAGGTCAGGCCGCAGCCCGGGCACAGGCGCGGCAGCAGCCAATCCTGTATATTGCTTAGCCAGTTGTTAATCTTCATCAACATTCCAAGTTGACAGTTTGTGACCACTTACATGAGCTGATCATGGCCGCGTTCCGTGCCTCCATCATGCTGCCCGATTCGGGAACAGGCAACAAGCTGAGTCCGGAGATATGACCGGATCGAAATCCACTGAAGATTTTCCGGGGTTAGCCCGTCTGCGCGCCGAACTCGCGGCGATGGCCGATCAGCAGTTGCTGAGAGTGCGCCGGCTGGTCGAATCACCCCAGGGTGTCGACATTCGCGTGGACGGCGAGTCGTTGTTGTCCTTCAGCAGCAACGATTATCTGGGGCTCGCCGCTGAGGCGCGTGTGGTGACCGCATTTTCCGAAGGGTTGAAACGTTATGGCGCCGGCAGCGGCGCTTCGCACCTGGTGACCGGACATTTCGTGGCCCACCATGCGCTTGAAGAAGAGTTGGCGGCGTTTGCCGGCACCGAGCGGGCGCTGCTGTTTTCCACCGGCTACATGGCCAATCTGTCCGTTGTCGGCGCGCTGCTGGATCGGCATGGAACCGTGTTCGAGGATCGGCTCAATCACGCCTCACTGATTGATGCTGCGCGTCTCAGTGGTGCGCGCGTCAAGCGTTTTCATCATGGCGAGGTCGAGCGTCTCGCCACCCAACTGGCCGAGACCGAACGCGAAGCGGGCAGTGCCGCCGCCGACAAACTCATCCTGACGGACGGTGTCTTCAGCATGGATGGCGATCTGGCACGACTGCCGGAGTTGCTGAATCTTGCCCGGCAATACCGATCATGGCTGCTGGTCGACGATGCCCATGGTATCGGTGTACTGGGAAAGGCGGGGCGCGGCTCATTCGAACACCATGGTCTTGTTCCCCGGGCACCGGCCATCCTGCTCGGGACGCTCGGCAAAGCCTTCGGCACCTTCGGGGCGTTTGTGGCCGGCGAGGCCGACCTGATCGAATACCTTGTTCAGCGCGCACGTCCTTATATCTATACGACGGCACTGCCGCCGGCGGTGGCCGAAGCGACCCGTGCCAGCCTGCGAATCGTGCAAGACGAAGGCTGGCGGCGCGACGTGCTGCGCGAGCGGATCGCGCAGTTCCGCGCCGGTGCCGCGCAGCTCGGGTTCATGCTGCTCGATTCCCCGACACCGATTCAGCCGGTCATCTTTGGCACCGCCGAGGCCGCTCTGGCGGCGAGCGAGGCGCTGCGCAAACGCGGCATCCTGGTGCCTGCGATTCGTCCGCCGACGGTGCCGGTGGGCACCAGCCGGCTGCGCATCAGTCTGTCGGCTGCTCATACTGAGGCGCATGTCGAACAACTGCTAACGGCGCTGGCCGCGGTGCGCGCATGAGTCTGCACGTCGAGCGCGCCGGCCACGGACCTGCCCTGGTGCTGCTGCACGGCTGGGGGTTGCACGGCGGCATCTGGAAAGACCTGGCGGCAGCACTGGCCGACCGGTTCACCCTGATTACAGTCGACTTGCCGGGTCACGGCCACAGCCGTACCACCGTCATGCCGGAGCAGCTGGCGGCCGTCACCGATCTCATTGCGAATGGGGTGGACGAAACGGCCGCGTGGCTTGGCTGGTCGCTGGGCGGGCTTGTGGCGCTGGATGTCGCGAATCGCTATCCGCACAAGGTAACGCGCCTGGTGCTGGTCGACAGTACGCCACGATTTGTACAGAACGCGGACTGGCAGCCGGCCATGCCGCCCGATGTGTTCAACCAGTTTGCCGCGAGTCTCGAAAATGATTACCGCGCGACGGTATTGCGGTTTCTGAGCCTGCAGGCCGGTAACGATGATGAAGGACGAAGACTGATTAAAACACTGCGTGGTGAAATATTCGCGCGCGGCGAGCCGGATCCGCAGGCCCTCGTGCACGGTCTGGCGTTGCTGGAGCACTCTGACCTGCGCCAGACTGTATCGGGCATCGCCGCGCCAGTCCTGGTGATTCAGGGCCAGCATGATCGCCTGGTGCCGCCCGCCGCCGGCGCCTGGCTGGCGGCGACTCTGCCGCAGGCCCGGCTGGAGACCATCGAAAGTGCGGGCCATGCGCCGTTTCTGTCGCACCCGCAACGCTTTCTCGACACGCTGCGGGGTTTTCTGCAATGACCCGGGCCGACCTGACAGTTCTTGACCGCCGTGCGGTGCGTACGGCATTTTCCCGCGCCGCGCGCACATACGATGACAATGCGGTGCTGCAACGCGAGATCGCCGATCGGTTATTGGCGCGTCTCGACTTCATCCGTCACGATCCGCAGCGTGTGCTCGACCTGGGCTGCGGGACCGGTTACCTGACGGCTAAGTTGCGGCACCATTATCCGCGCACGGAACTGCTGGCCATCGATCTCGCCCGACCCATGGTTCTGGCAACCCGCAATCGCCTGGAAGGAGCGTGGCCGTGGAGCCCGGGACGCTGGTTCCGGCGCGCGTCAGCGGCGGTGGCCGACGCCGCTCAGCTGCCATTTGCCGATCACAGCGTGGACCTGATTGCCTCGAACCTGACATTGCAGTGGTGCGACCCGGATGCGGTGTTCCGGGAATGTCGGCGGATATTGCGGCCCGGCGGACTGTTTGTATTTACCAGTTTTGGTCCGGACACGCTGCGGGAACTGCGCGCCGCCTGGCGAGCGGTGGACCCGGAACCGCATGTGCATGATTTTATCGACATGCACGACCTCGGCGATGCGCTGGTACGCAACCGTTTCGCCGATCCGGTCATGGATGTTGAACGACTGACGCTCACCTACACGGACGTGCGCGACTTGTTGCGCGACCTGAAGGGCATGGGTGCACACAATGCCGCGACCAGGCGCCATGCCACCCTGACCGGCAAGAACCGCTTTGCCCGTTTCCGCGAAGCTTATGAACCGTACCGACAGTCCGATGGGCGTCTGCCGGCAACCTATGAAGTGGTTTTCGGTCACGCCTGGATCCCGCTGCAGGACCGGGAACCGGGAACGGTCACGGTTGCACTCGACGCCCTGCGAACCGGGAGGCGATAGGCATGGCGCACGGGTGGTTTGTCACCGGTACCGACACCGGCGTCGGCAAGACTTGGGTCAGTCAGGCGTTGATCCGTGCGTTCGTGCGCACGGGGCAGCGTGTCGTCGGCATGAAACCGGTGGCGAGCGGTTGCGCACGCACTCCCCAGGGACTTCGTTCGGCCGATGCCGAGGCACTGATCGCGGCCGGGAATGTCGCCGTCGATTATCGTGACGTGAATCCCTATGCCTTCGAGCCCGCCACCGCGCCGCACCTCGCGGCCAATGCGGTCGGCACACCGATACAAATCGAAGTGATTCGCGATTACTACCAACGGCTGGCGACCGGTGCCGACACCCTGATCGTTGAGGGAATCGGTGGCTGGCAGGTGCCGATCAGCACCACGGCCACCATGGCCGATGTGGTGCAGGCACTGGACTTGCCGGTGATTCTCGTGGTCGGTCTGCGATTAGGCGCCATCAATCATGCACTGCTGACCCAGGAAGCGATTTCTGCACGCGGCTGCCGCCTGGTTGGCTGGGTGGCCAATGCCCTGCAATCGGAGTCGCCGGTGGGTTATCTTGAAACCCTGCAGGACCGTTTGCCGGTACCGCTGCTCGGTCTGGTTCCGCACGATGCATCGCCAGAGATGGCGGCCGACTGCCTGAATCTCGGTGTCTTTACCCGCAGCACTTCATAACTTACCCGGTTGCTGGGGAATATGACGCGCCGATTTTTATCGGCCATGCACTTTATTTTATCCCCATGCCAGCACTAAACGTATTGCAGCACTGTAGGGGCTGTGATAGTTTGCCCCGCGGCAAAATGCCGCCTTGCAGTGAAATTGTTGATCTGCATGGCCAAAGTGAACAACACAATAAGAAGAATCAGAAGAACGTAGATATAGCAGTGTCCGGGAGCAGGCCACGACGTCGCCCCGAAACAGAAAAACAGGATTTGGGCGTCGCGGGGTGACCCGCCGCCAGAAAGATTCACCAATTTAGTCACTGGGAGAAATGTAGGCATGTCCAGCAGCAGCAAATGCTCAGGCCCCGCTCCGCGGTTCCGCCTGATTTCCGCAATTTTCGCATCCCTGTTTTCCACTCTGGCCGTCGCCGATTACGGGCTGAACTTCCAGAAACCAGTCACCGCCATCGGTCAGGAGCAGTACGACCTGCACATGCTGATCCTGTGGATCTGCGTGGTCATTGGCATCGTGGTGTTCGGGGCCATGTTCTATTCGATCGTCATGCATCGCAAGAGCCGCGGCCACAAGGCGGCCTCGTTCCATGAGAGCACCACGGTCGAAATCATCTGGACCACGATCCCGTTCCTGATCCTGGTCAGCATGGCGATTCCGTCCACCGCCACCCTGCTCAAGATGGAAGACACCAAGTCCGGAGCTGATCTGGTCATTAAGGTCACCGGTTACCAGTGGAAGTGGAAGTACGACTACCCGGAACAGGAGATCGGCTTCTTTAGCGTCCTCGCGACTCCACGCGAACAGATTGACCAGCACAAGACCAAGGTCGCACGCGCTGACATGGACAAGAACTACCTGCTGGAAGTCGATCAGCCGATCGTGATTCCAGTCGGTAAAAAAGTCCGCTTCCTGATCACGGCCAATGACGTGTTGCATGCCTGGTGGGTGCCGCAGCTGGGCGTGAAGAAAGACGCCATCCCGGGTTTCATCAACGAGACTTGGACGAAGATCGATCAGCCCGGAATCTACCGCGGCCAGTGCGCCGAGCTGTGCGGCAAGGACCATGGCTTCATGCCGATCGTGGTCAATGCCGTCAGTGAAGATGACTTTAATAAGTGGGTCAGCTCGAAGAAGGCCGAGATGGTGGCGTCCGCAGCGGACACGACCAAGCAGTGGACCAAGGACGAGCTCATGAAGCGTGGCGAGAAGGTCTATGCCTCGTGCGCGGCCTGCCATGGTGCCACCGGCGCCGGCGTCCCGGGCGTGTTCCCGGCGCTCAAGGGCAGCAAGATCGCGACCGGCCCGCTCGATGGACACATCGGCATTGTCATGAAAGGCAAGCCGGGTACCGCCATGCAGGCCTATGCCGGACAGCTGGGCGATGCCGATATTGCCGCCGTGATCACCTATGAGCGTAACGCTTTTGGTAACAGCACCGGCGACGTCGTGCAGCCTTCGCAGATTAAAGCGAAACGCTAAGCAATCCAGATCGACTACGAGAATTCAGGAGAATAAAGATGGCAACCGAACATCACGATGAGCATCCGAGCGGCATGATGCGCTGGCTCATGACCACCAACCACAAGGACATCGGGACCCTGTACCTGGTGTTTGCCTTCACCATGGCGATTGTCGGCGGCATCATGTCGCTGGTGATTCGCTCGGAGCTCTGGCAGCCGGGCCTGCAGCTGGTCGATCCGCACTTCTTCAACCAGATGACCACGGTGCACGCACTGGTCATGATCTTCGGTTTCGTCATGCCGGCCTTCACCGGTCTGGCCAACTGGATGATCCCGATGATGATTGGCGCGCCGGACATGGCGCTGCCGCGTCTCAACAACTGGTCGTTCTGGCTGTTGCCGCCGGCCGCCACGCTGCTGATGATTTCGCTGTTTGTTCCGGGCGGTGGTCCGGCCGGTGGCTGGACGCTGTATCCGCCGCTGTCGGTGCAGCAGGGCATGGGCGTCGACTTCACCATCCTGTCGATCCACATCCTCGGCATGTCGTCGATCCTGGGTTCGATCAACATCATCACCACCGTCCTCAACATGCGTGCACCGGGCATGTCGCTCATGAAGATGCCGATGTTCGTGTGGTCGTGGCTGATCACGGCGTTCCTGCTGATCGCCTCGCTGCCAGTGCTGGCCGGTGCCGTCACCATGCTGCTGACCGACCGCCATTTCGGCACGCACTTCTTCGATGCCGCCGGCGGCGGTGACCCGGTCATGTTCCAGCACGTGTTCTGGTTCTTCGGTCACCCNNTTCGCGCGCAAGCCGCTGTTCGGCTACGTCTCGATGGTGTATGCCACCGCGACCATCGCGTTCCTGTCATTCATCGTGTGGGCGCACCACATGTATACGGTCGGCATGCCGCTGGCCGGCGAGCTGTTCTTCATGTATTCCACCATGATGATCGCCGTTCCCACGGGCGTGAAGGTGTTTAACTGGACCGCGACCATGTGGAAGGGTTCGATGACCTTCGAGACCCCGATGTTGTGGGCGATCGGTGGCGTGATCACCTTCACCGTCGGCGGCTTCACCGGCCTGATGCTGGCCATCACCCCGGCGGACTTCCAGTATCACGATACCTATTTCGTGGTGGCGCACTTCCACTACGTGATTGTCGGCGGCTCGGTGTTCGCGCTGTTCGGCGCCATGTACTACTGGCTGCCGAAGTGGACCGGCCACATGTATAACGAAGTGGCCGGCAAGTGGCACTTCTGGCTGACCATGATTGGCTTCAACCTGACCTTCTTCCCGCAGCACTTCCTGGGTCTGGCCGGCATGCCGCGCCGCATCCCGGACTACTCGCTGCAGTTCCTGGAGTTCAACCAGTGGTCAACGGTCGGCGCCTTCCTGACGATTGGTGCGCAGCTGATTTTCTTCTACACCGCCGTGCAGGCTATCAAGGGCGGCAAGAAGGCCACCTCGCAGGTTTGGGACGGAGCAGAAGGCCTCGAATGGACGGTGCCGTCACCGGCGCCGTATCACACCTTCAGCACGCCACCGCGCGTGAAGTAATCCGGCAAGGGGCTGGTCGAGCGTCGGCCAGCCCACTGCCTTTCTGATCAGGAGATCTGGCTTGTCGATGACGAATTTACCCGAACCCCAGCGCCGATCCATTGCTCGCACGGCAGTTATCCTGGCGGTAATCGTGTTTGTAATTTTCGTCTACACCCTGTGGCGTGGCGTCAAATGAGCAAGGCCCAGAGCAAGCAAGCCCAGTCCATCCGGCGCACAGGCTGGAAACTCGCAGCGGTGACGGGAGGCATGTTCCTGTTCGGGTATGCGCTGGTCCCGCTCTATGACGTGATTTGCCAGGTTACCGGTCTGAACGGCAAGACCAGCCGTGCCGAGGCCACTGTCACGGCTCCGGTCGACACCACCCGTTGGGTGACCGTCGAATTCCTCGGCAACACCACCAGTGGACTGCCGTGGGAATTCCGCCCGCTGCAGAAGTCGATGCGCGTGCATCCGGGCGAAGTCGCCGTGGCCCAGTACGAGGCCCGCAACATCGCTTCGGAAGCCATCACCGGGCAGGCCGTGCCGAGTCTGGCGCCGAGCCGCGCCGCCAGTCATTTCAAGAAAATCGAGTGTTTCTGTTTCACCCAGCAGAAGCTGGCCGCCGGCGAGTCCCGGCGCATGCCGGTACGGTTTTACGTGGATCCGTCGCTTGACCGCGACGTCACCACCGTGACGCTGTCGTATGCATTTTTCAACGCCGATAAGGTTTCGGCACAGAAGTTCGGCGGCAGCCCGTCGGTCACGGCAGCGCCGGCGCACTCACATGATCACCACGCCGAACCGGCCCAGTCCGGCGGTTAAGAATCCACCACATCACGAGGAACAAGAGAGGAAACTCCATGGCCGCAACATCCGGTAGCTACTATTTACCCAACCCGTCGCCCTGGCCGGTCTTGATGTCGGCCGGCCTGTTTACCCTGGCGCTCGGCTTCATTCTGCTCATGAACAGTGTCGGCGCCGGTCCGTGGCTGATGTTGGCCGGAGCGGCCATTCTCGTGACCATTATGTTCCGCTGGTTCGGACAGGTGATCGGCGAAAGCCAGGCCGGTAAGTACAACGACCAGGTCGATCTTTCTTACCGCTGGTCGATGTCGTGGTTCATTTTCTCAGAAGTGATGTTCTTCGCAGCCTTCTTCGGCGCACTGTTCTACGTCCGCCAGTTCGCTGGCCCGTGGCTCGGTGATACAGAACTGCTTTGGCCCGGTTACGACTACAAGTGGCCGACCAGCGGCCCGATGGGCGCACCGTTTACGCCCATGGGTGCGTGGGGTATCCCGGCGATCAATACGCTGATCCTGCTCACTTCGGGCGCGACCGTGACCTGGGCACATTGGGGCCTGCTCAAGAACAACCGCGGCCAGCTGATCGTGGGCCTGTTCCTGACCGTGGCACTGGGCATCACCTTCTTGTCGCTGCAGGCGTATGAATATGCCCATGCCTACAAGGAGCTGGGCCTGACGCTCAAGGCCGGCACCTACGGCGCGACCTTCTTCATGCTGACCGGTTTCCACGGCCTGCACGTGACGATCGGAACGATCATGCTGATCGTGATCCTGTTCCGCTCGATGGCTGGCCATTTCAAGCCCGACTCACACTTCGGGTTCGAAGCCGTGGCCTGGTACTGGCACTTTGTGGACGTGGTCTGGCTCGGCCTGTTTATCTTCGTTTACTGGATGCTGTAACAAAGAAAAGTCAGTAAAGGGGAGCAGGGAGGACTAAAGGCGCTGCCTCGGCAGCGCCTTTTTTTATCAGCATGGGATTGCTGGACCGCTGCGGTTAACGCAGGCCCGTGGACGGGATGATGTTGAAGTAGAATCCGGCCATCAACAGCAGGAACAGCGAGATTGAAAGGGTGATGCGGATCGTCAGGGCCTTGGCGGTGCGTGTGCCCTGGCCCTGGTCCCGGTACAGGAAGACCAGCGCTGAAAACAGGCTGCCGAGAATCACGAGCAGCATGAGGACCACAATGATTTTGATGACCATGACCGGCACGGTGGACCCCCTGTTCAGATGGATGCGCCATTATAGGCACATCCGGTACGGGGCGTCAGGGCGATGAGCAAGTCGGATTTCGCCATCCGTTTACGCCTCGGGTCGTTTCGCCTGCAGGCCGGACTGTGGCCAACACTGGCGACCGCCATCCTGTTGCCGGTACTGATGGGTCTCGGGTTCTGGCAATTGCAGCGCGCGGAATTCAAACGCACGCTGCAAGCGGAATACGACCGTTACCAGAATATGCCTCCGCAACGGATGCTGGCCCGTGTCGATGCCCTGGAGACGCTGCACTATCGTCACATCGTCGTGCGTGGCCGTTACGAACCCGAGCGCCAGATCCTGATCGACAACCGCGTGGTTCAGGGTCGGGTCGGTTATTACGTGATTACGCCGCTGCGCATCTATGACAGCACGGTGCGTGTGCTGGTCAATCGCGGCTGGGTCGCGGCCGGTCCGGATCGCAGCCAGTTACCGGTGATTGAGACACCGACCGAAACGGTCGAGCTGACCGGCGTGGCCTCGTTGCCGTCCCGTCCCGGGTTGCGCCTGGGCAACGCGCATGCGCCGGGGACCGAGTGGCCGGTGGTCTGGCAGTATCTGGAACTGAAGGAATACGAGCGCCTGGCGGCGTTTCCCCTGCAACCGGTCGTGTTGTTGATGGATCCGGACAGTCCGGGCGGCGGGCTGGTGCGGCATTGGACCCGTCTGGATGCCGGCATTCAGACACATCAAGGCTATGCTCTGACGTGGTTTTCACTGGCCTTTGCCCTGGCCGCCATCTATATCTTGTTGAACACCCGAAAAGACAGACATGTCCACCAACCCCCCGAATCCTGACACGGCAAACCAGATCCGGAACCGCCGCGTTCTGATCCTGATGCTGCTGGCCGTGCTGGCGCCTGTGGTGCTGGCCTACAGCCTGTATTTGAGCGGCTGGCGCCCCCAAGGCAAAACGCTGCAGCACGGCGAGCTGATGAACCCGGCACGAGCATTGCCCGACATCACGCTGCGCGCGGCAGACGGCACGATGCAGCCGTTCAGCAGTCTGCGCCGGCACTGGTTGTTGCTGTCCGTGGGAAGTCTGCCCTGTGTCGAGGATTGTCTGGCGCGCCTCGATATGCTCCATCGGCTGCGCCTTGCCCAGGGCAAGGACATGCGCCGGGTCGAGATTGTGTTCGTTGTGGTGAATGGAGCGCATGCGGAACTGGCAGCGTTTGCCGGCACGCACCCCGGGCTTCAGGTCTATGGCGGCGATCGCGCCACGATCACGCCACTGATCCAGGCGCTGGGCGAGACGTCGGACAGTGAAGCCGTCGCGGTGCAGCGCGTCTATCTCATCGATCCGATCGGCAATCTTGTGCTGCGTTATGGTCCGGATGCTGATCCGCGCGGTATACACAAGGACCTTGGGCGGCTGTTGCGCCTGTCGCAGATCGGTTAAGCCATGATACGCACCAGCCAGTCGCAACGTTTTTTCCGCCTCGCGCTGTTTTCGGCGTTGTTCTCGCTGCTGCTGGTGATGCTCAGTTCATGGGGTCGGGTGAGCGAGGCCGGGCTTGGCTGCCCGGACTGGCCCGGTTGTTATGGCAAGCTGTTTGCCCCACAGACGGCACGGGACCTCAATGAAGCGCGCAGTTTTTTCCCGCGGCAGGCTCCGGAAGAGGAAAAGATGCTCAAGGAAACCCTGCACCGGTATTTTTCCGGTGCGCTCGGGCTGCTGATTATCCGGCTGGTGTGGCTGGGCTGGAAGCTTAAAAAACATGTTCGCCGCCAGCAGGTGCTGATCCCCGGGCTGGTGTTCGTGCTGGTGTTTGCGCAGGTGGTGCTGGGTATCGTCACGGTCAAGCTGCAGCACAAGCCGTTGATCACCATGTTGCACCTGAGTGCCGGCATGACGACGCTGGCGTTGCTGTGGTGGATCGTGTTGCGCGAGCAGCGGTTCTGGCGCCCGGTGTCCGCGGCGTTGCCGGCCACACTGCGACGACTGCGACCGCGGGCGTTGTTCGGGCTATTGCTGGTGATCGTTCAGTACGCACTCGGTGGCTGGCTCAGCGCCAACTATGCTGCCATGGCCTGCCCGGATTTTCCCACGTGCCAGGGCAGCTACTGGCCGGCCATGGATTTCATGAATGGTTTTGTGCTGTGGCGCGATATTGGCGTGGATTACGAAGGCGTCTTGCTGAACCTCGATGCCGCCACAGGTGTGCACATGGTTCACCGTCTCTTCTCGGTCGCTACCCTGCTGTACGTAGGTTGGCTGGCCCTGCATACCATACGGCTGGGAGCACGGGATAATTTATGCCGGTACGGTTTGCTGGTATTGGTGCTGTTGCTCGCCGAGATGACTCTTGGCATCATCACGGTCCTGATGCACCTGCCGGTCGTCGTCGTGGTGGCCCATAGCGCCCTGGCGGCGGTACTGATGCTCGGTCTGATAACGCTCAACCACGCCGTGCGCCCGCGACCCTAACGAACATATTCATTCAGGCCGTTAATTATGAAATCCAGCTCCCCTGATGTCGCCATGCCGGGCAGCCGTTCGCGCCGGGCCGCCCTGGCGCGCGAGTACCTCGAGCTCACCAAGCCGAAGGTGGTGGCGCTGATCGTTTTTACCGCACTGGTCGGCATGTTCCTCGCCGTTCCCGGATTGCCGCCGCTCGACAAACTGGTGTTCGGCCTGCTGGGCATCGCGCTCGCCTCCGGCAGCGCCGCCGCCATCAACCACCTGATCGATCAGAAGGCCGATGCCGTCATGGCGCGCACCCGTGGCCGGCCACTGCCCACCGGACAGTTGCGGACCACCCAGGCCGCGACATTTGCCTTGCTGCTCGGTCTGTTCGGCATGGTCATCCTGGTGACCACGGTCAATGTGCTGACGGCAGTTCTGACCTTTGTGTCGCTGATCGGTTATGCAATCGTCTACACGATGTGGCTCAAACGCGCCACGCCACAGAACATCGTGATCGGCGGGGCCGCCGGGGCCGCGCCGCCGGTGCTCGGCTGGGCGGCCGTGACCGGCGACGTCACCGGTAATGCGCTGCTGTTGTTCCTCATCATCTTTGTCTGGACGCCGCCGCATTTCTGGGCGCTGGCCCTGTATCGCGAGAAGGAATACGGCCGTGCCGGCATCCCGATGCTGCCGGTCACGCACGGTGGTCCGTTCACGCGCCTGCACATCCTGCTGTACACCATTCTCTTGTCGGCCATTACCATCATGCCGTACGCCACACGCCTGAGCGGTGGCCTGTACCTGGTCGGTGTGCTGATGCTGAATGCCGTGTTTCTGACGCACGCCTGGCGGCTGTATCGTCAATACAGTGATGCGCAGGCACGGAAGACCTTTATCTATTCCATCCAGTACCTGACGGCATTGTTTGCCCTGCTGCTGGTTGACCACTATCGTTTTGCCTACGCCGAGACCCTGCAGTCCGTGTTTTACTAATGGACACGAGCGTCGTGCGTTCCCGATGGAGTTTCCGCGTAGCATTCACCGCGGTACTGCTGGCTGCCGTGAGCAGTCTGTATGGCTGCAACCCGCAGCCCCCACCGTTCCGCGGCACCGCGGTAGACAATGTCGTGTGGGGGAGGGATTTCACCCTCACGGCGCATACCGGCGAACGCTTTGACAGCCAGTCCCTGCGCGGCAAGGTGCAGGTGGTTTTTTTCGGTTACACCCATTGCCCGGACATCTGTGCACCGACGCTGGCCAAACTGGCCCAGGCCCGTCAACAGCTCGGTGACGACGCCGTAAAAGTGCAGGTACTGTTTGTAACGGTCGACCCAGCCCACGACACCCCGGCGCAGCTCACAAAGTTCCTGGCCGGATTTGATCCTACATTTATCGGCCTTACCGGAACCCAGCAGGAAATCCGCCAGGTGGCCGGTAACCACATGTCGTATTTCAAGGCCGAGGGCAAGAACAGCCAGCAGGTGACTCACACCGGTACGATGTACCTCAAGGATCGTCAGGGCCGGGTGCGGGTGCTGGTCAAGGAATCCGTGCCCGTGGAAGACCTGGTGCACGACCTGCGTTTGCTGATCAAGAGCTAGGCAACCTCCGTTCGTTCGGCTCGCGGTACAGCCAGCCGCGCCGCATCATCCATTTTTCGGCTTCCACGCCAACAAACACCACCGACGACATCGCCAGGCAAAATACCAGTTCATCGGCCGACAATGGCTCGGTCTTGAAGATCGGGTTCAGCCACGGCACGTAGATCGTGGCCAGCTGCAGCAGGAAGGTGAACAACAGTGTCACGATCAGCGGGAGATTGGACCACAGGCCTTGCGTGAACACGGAGTCGCGTTCCGCGCGGATTGCCAGCACATGGCCGAGCTGTGAAAGTGTCAGCACCGTGAACACCATGGTTTGCCAGTGGCCGTTGCCGGTGTGGATGGCCCATGCCTGGGTAAAGAGCGAGGCGGCGCCCATCAGCAAGCCGACCCACAGGATGTGCTGCCACATGCCATGCGCAAAAATGCTCTCATTGGGCGGGCGTGGGGGCCGTTGCATGAGGCCACGCTCCTCCTTCTCCGCCGACAACGCCAGCCCCGGCAGGCCATCGGTCACGAGGTTGATCCACAGGATGTGAATCGGCAGCAGCGGAATCGGCAGGCCGAGGAACGGCGCCAGGAAGATCGTCCAGATCTCGCCGGAGTTGCTGGTCATGGTGTACTTGATGAACTTGCGGATGTTGTCAAAAATGCGCCGACCTTCGCGCACTGCACCGACGATCGTTGCAAAGTTGTCGTCCAGCAGGGTCATGTGCGCGGCCTCCTTGGCCACGTCTGTGCCGGTGACGCCCATGGCCACGCCGATATCCGCGCGCTTCAGCGCGGGCGCGTCGTTGACGCCGTCCCCGGTC
>DKBE01000008.1 GCA_002451085.1 Proteobacteria bacterium UBA6908
CCGACCCTGCACCGCTGCGCCGAATTCGGGCGTATGCATGTGCATGGCGGCGCACTCAAGTTCCCCGACCTTGACCGCTTCTGAATTCAGGCCTGCTCATGTCAAACCCTGCCGACAACGCCAAGGAACTCGCTGCTGCAGTCCAGGCGGCCGCTTCCAGCGGCGAACCGCTATCCATCCGCGGCGCTGGCACCAAACGCTTCTGCACCGGGGATATCCCCGGGACGCCGCTCGATGTCACGCGCCACCGCGGCATCGTGAGCTATGAACCGACCGAACTGGTGATCACCGCGCGCGCCGGCACACCGCTTGGCGAAATTGAAGCGGTACTCGCGGAACGAAACCAGATGCTCGGTTTTGAGCCGCCGCATTTCGGGCCGGGCGCAACCCTGGGCGGCACCCTGGCCTGCGGCTTCTCCGGACCGCGCCGCCCCTATGCCGGCAGCGTTCGCGACTTTGTGCTCGGCACAGAGATCATCAACGGTCGCGGTGAGATGCTGAAATTCGGCGGACAGGTGATGAAGAATGTGGCCGGTTACGATGTCTCGCGCTTGCTGGTGGGCAGTTTCGGCACACTGGGTGTGATCCTGGAGGCATCACTCAAGGTGCTGCCGCGCCCCTCACGGGAAATCACGTTGGGATTTGAAATGCCGGCGGCACGTGCCATCGAAACCATGAACACCTGGGCTGGCCGGCCGCTCCCACTCTCGGCCGCCGCGCACAGCGGCGACACCTTATATATACGGTTGTCCGGAACCGATTCGGCCGTACGCGCGGCACATCAGCGGCTGGGTGGCGACGTGCTCGATCGTGGATCAACGCTCTGGATGGAACTGCGCGAACATACACATCACTTTTTCCGAAATTCCGAACCCCTGTGGCGGCTGTCGGTCCCGCCCGCGACCCCTCCGATGGATCTGCCCGGGACGTGGCTGATCGACTGGGGTGGAGCGCAGCGCTGGCTGGTGACCCGTACAGATGCCGGCACCATCCAGTCTGCCGCGACGGCCTGTGGTGGACACGCCGCCGTCTTCGGTTCCGCCACGCGCGCAAACCACCTGCCCGCGGCACTCGGGGCGCTCATCAGCGCAGTCCGGTCGGCCATGGACCCCGATCGGTTGCTGAATTCCAGCCTGTGAAGCTGAGCTCATTCAAACATCCCGCATGGAGACCTGCCTATGAACGTCACTGACAAGCCGCTGACTTTAATTAATGAGTTCAAGAAATTCGCCCTCAAGGGCAATGTCATCGATCTGGCCGTCGGTGTGATCATCGGCGCCGCCTTCGGAAAAATCATCGACTCGCTGGTCAAGCACCTGATCATGCCGACCGTCGGCGTGCTGATGCCCGGTGAACAGGGCTACCTCGGGTGGAAGCTGGTGATCAATGGCAAGGATATCCCCTACGGTCTGTTCCTGGGCGAGGTCGTTAACTTTCTCATTGTGGCCCTGGCGCTATTCTTCTTCATCGTCAAGTTTCTGGGCTGGGTGATGCATAGCAAAAAGGAAGAAGCCGCTGCCCCGCCGAAGCCAACAGCAGAACAGCAACTGCTCACTGAAATCCGCGACCTGCTGAAACAGGGCCGCGGCTAGGCGACGCTGTTCAAGGCGGGCCTACAGAAAATCATGGCCTAGCCTGATCACCATGCCAGTCAGAATATCCCCAGATCGGCGCCTGGGGTGCCGTCGATGACGGCATTTTTACTTACTTTCTTTCAATAATGCTCTAACATAGGGCAATTGCTCCCACGGCACTGCCCCGGCAGTTGTTCCTCATGAAGCGCGTCGACGATTTCCGGCTGAAATTTGGCAGCAAAGAGCTGGTGCCGATCATGATCGGCGGCATGGGCGTGGATATCTCCACCGCTGAACTGGCGCTGGTGGCAGCCCGCCTCGGGGGGATCGGCCACATCTCGGATGCCATGGTGCAGACGGTGTCCGATCGCCGCTTCGATACCAGCTTCGTCAGCGAGAAGCTGAAGAAGTACAAAGCCAATGTCGCGAGCAGCGACAAATCAAGCGTGCAGTTCAATCTGGCGGTCCTGGAAGAAGCGACGCGCAACCACGTTGGCCGCACCATGGACAGCAAGCACGGCGATGGGCTGATCTTCATCAATTGCATGGAGAAGCTCACCATGAACGCGCCGCGCGAAACCTTGCGCATGCGGCTCACGGCGGCACTCGATGCCGGTATCGACGGCATCACCCTGAGCGCCGGTTTGCACCTTGGCTCGTTCGCGCTGATCGAAGATCACCCGCGATTTCGTGATGCCAAGCTCGGCATCATCGTTTCCTCGCCGCGCGCGCTGCAACTCTTCCTGCGCAAGAACGCCCGGCTCAAGCGCATGCCGGATTACATCATCGTGGAAGGCCCGCTCGCGGGTGGCCATCTCGGTTTTGGCATGGATTGGGCCAAATACGACCTGCACACGATCATGGCCGAGGTACTGCAGTACCTGAAGACCGAGAATCTGGATATTCCCGTCATCGCCGCCGGTGGCATCTTTACCGGCACCGATGCCGCCACGTTCCTTGAGCACGGCGCCGCCGCGGTACAGGTCGCCACCCGCTTTACCGTGACCCACGAATGCGGATTGCCGGAAAAGGTGAAGCAGGAATATTTCCGGGCCAGTGAGGACGACATCGAGGTCAACACCCTTTCGCCAACCGGCTACCCGATGCGCATGCTCAAGGGCAGCCCCGGNNCACATGCGCAACTTCGACATCTGGACCTGCGGGCACTACACCTATCGTCTCAAGGACACCAGCCGCAAGACTGACGGTCACTATGAAGTGCTCAGCGCCGAGCACGTGTTCCACGATTACCAGTTCAGTACCGACAACCGCATTGCCCTTCCGTCCTCGTGACCCGGACCCGTCACCTGCCGCGTCGATTCTTCCGCGGTTTCCGGTTGTCACGAATCCACTGCCTACCGCACACACCTGGAGCAGAACATGCCCATCACCATACGTGAACTCGCCCTGGCCTGCGACGCGCAACTTGTCGGTGACGATCCCGACACCGTCATTCACGCCGCCGCGAACACTGATGAAGCCAGGCCAGGCGAAATCACCTTTATTGCCAATGCCAGGCACCTGGCCAAGCTTACGGGCACGACCGCCTCTGCCGTTATCATTCCCAAAGGCTCGGCAACCGACGGCGCACCGTCCACGACCGCGTTGCTGCTGGTCGACGACCCGGAACTGGCCTTCATGACCTGCCTGTTACGGCTTTACCCGGGCAATCCTGTATCCGGCGAGATCAGTGCGAGAGCAGAAGTAGACCCCAGCGCGCAGATCGGCGTGGGTGCCACGATCGATGCCTTTGCTTCGATCGGGGCACGTGCCCGCATTGGCGAGCATTGCCGGATCGCGGCCGGCTGCCGCATCGGCGAAGATGTCCGCATCGGTGATCACTGCGTTCTGCACCCGAACGTAGTGCTCTACGACGGGGTCGAGCTGGGTGATCACGTGATCATTCATGCCGGCACCGTGATCGGCTCCGACGGCTTCGGCTACAAGTTCCGCAATGGCGAACACGTCAAATTCCCACAGGTCGGCAGCGTGGTCATCGGCTCGAATGTTGAAATTGGCGCGAACACCTGCATCGATCGAGCCTCACTCGGTGTCACGCGCATCGGCAATGGAACCAAGATCGACAACCAGGTGCATATCGCCCACAACGTGCAGGTGGGTGCACATGTCCTGATGTGCGGACAGGTCGGCATTGGCGGATCGACTGCGATTGAAGATTACGCGGTGCTGGCGTCACAGTGCGGTGTGTCCGACCATGTCCGGATTGGCAAGCAGGCCATGGTCCTCGCGCAAGCCGGCGTCACCAAGGACGTTGCGCCCAAGGACCAGGTGATGGGATTTCCCGCTGCCAACCGTCGTGAGGCACTGCAAGAGATGGCCGCGCTGCGCAAGCTCGCCAGTCAACAGAAAGCACTGGATGAACTGGTCAAGCAGTGGCCGCAGTTGAAAGCGATGCTGGCCGGCGCCGGCAACCGCTGACAGCTCCGCTACAGGAGCTCGATCCAGTGACGCACCGGCACGGTGGCGTGACTCGCGAGATGGGCAAGGCAGCCAATATTGGCCGTGGCAATGAGCTCCGGCCGGTCCGCCTCCAGATGCCCCAGCTTTCGTCGTCGCAGTTGCTGTGACAGGTCGCGCTGCAGGATGGAATAGGTGCCGGCCGAGCCACAGCACAGATGCGATTCGGCTACCGGCACCAGCGTGAAACCGAGATCGCGCAGCAGTCCCTCCACCACCCCGCCCAGCTTCTGCCCATGCTGCAGCGTGCACGGCGCCTGAAAGGCAATGCGCTGACCAGGCCGCGTTGATACCCTGAGCACGGCCAGATCTTCTTGCATCAGCACCTCGCCCAGGTCCCGGGTCAGGGTGGCAACACGCGCCGCCTTGGCGGCATAGTCCGGATCATCGCGTAGCAAGTGGCCATAGTCTTTCACGTGCACTCCGCATCCGCTGGCGGTCATCACGATTGCCTCGATACCCTTCTCGATGTGCGACCACCAGGCATCGATATTGCGGCGTGCAAAATCAAGCGCTTCAACATTCCCGGAAGTGTGAAAACTGGCGGCTCCGCAGCAACCGGCCCCTTCCGCCGCCATCAGCGAGATTCCCAGCCGGTCGAGTACACGCGCGCTGGCGGCGTTGATTTGAGGGGCCAACGCCGATTGCACGCAACCTTCCAGCACCAGCATGCGTCGTGTGTGACGGGCGGTCGGCCAGGATTGCACCGGTAGCCGGGCCGGAATCCGGCGCCGCAGCGCCGATGGCAGCAGCGGCCGCAACAGCTGCCCGGTCCGCAGTAACGGCCGGAACCGCTTCGGATACGGGACAATGCTCCGGATCAGCCAGCGCATCAGGCGCTGTAATTTCGGACGTCCGACCCGCTGTTCCACCAGTTCCCGGCCCGTGTCGAGCAGCCGCCCGTAGTGCACGCCCGAGGGACAGGTGGATTCGCAGTTTCGGCAGGTCAGACAGCGGTCGAGATGGGTGAGCGTGGTGCGCGTGACCGCGGCACCCTCGAGCATTTGCTTGATCTGATAAATACGTCCACGCGGTCCATCGAGCTCGTCACCCAGCAATTGATAGGTTGGACAGGTCGCATTGCAAAAACCGCAATGCACGCAAGTGCGCAGGATCCGGTCGGCCTCCTGGCCGGCGGCCGTGTCGCGAATCGTGTCGGCAAGAATGGTTTGCATGGGCGATCACGATACACGAACGAACCGGCGGTCGCAGCCGTCAGGCATGCGCACTGTGTCCGGATGTGATCGCGGGATCCATCGTCAGTCGCGCATAGGCCAGCGCAAGCGCCTGATCATCACCCACGTTTCCGGGAAAGATCACGACCGGCAGTCCGGGAAAGCGCGGATGATCATCCGGGCAACGCACCATCGATACGCCCGGGAGGAGCTGACCCAGCAGACGGGCCGTGCGCAAGCCCAACCCCGTGCTCAGCGTATCGTTGGACGTAATACCACCCTTGCTGACGAGAAAACCGAGTGTCGTTGGCAGGCCCCGTATCACATCCATCAGAAAACCGGATACCTGTTCGCCGAATTGCAGGCGCTCCGCCGGCGAGGCGAATTGCCGTTCGCGGCGACTCGTATAGATAACCGGCGTCTCCCCGGCGCGATGTGCCGCTTCACTGCGCGCGAGCACGTCCTTCAAATACGGTGCTGGGGACGTTGCCAGACGATCCACATCCACCTCGATCGCCAGCGTACCGGGCTGTCGCAATAGCGCCTCAAGCTGGCGCGTAGTTTTCGGAACATGCGAACCGACCATGACAGCGCCGGGACGGTCATCGCGAACATGTTTGGCCATTGCTTCGGGTGCCACCGGCTGCGGCGGCAACCGGGCCAGTGCGGTCAGCAGACTGGCGGCGCTGCGAAACAGGAAACGCTTGCCGACAGCGGCGGCCTTCAGTACATCGGTGGCGAAACGGTTTAAATCATCCTGGACCTCGGCATCCACCACCACACAGGCATTGCCGGATAGTGCGGTCAGCCGTTCAAAAACGCCGGACCGCACCTCCTTGAGCAGCAGGCGCTCAACCTGCTCGGCCCGGATGCGACCACCGGTTTTCTCCTCGACATAGTCCGGCAGGTAGCTGTGGCGATATCCAAACACCGAGTCACGGGCAAACTCGGTTTCATGCACCGGCACGTCCCGGCCATCGACCCGCAGGGTGTGCACCGAGTCGCGCGTCTTGCGTCCACCCTCAAAAAAGGCCGGTACCAGGAAATGGGCATCGAACGGCCCCAGCTCTTCGGCCATAACATCGGTTTCAACCGGGTAATGCCCGCGCAGGGTGGAATCCGACCGGCTCACGAACACGGGCTGGAGATCACTGCCCGCCAGTGCCTGCTTCAGGTTGCGACAGACCTCGCGTGTCACTGCGGCCGCCCGTTCTGCGCTCATTCCACGGGTATTGGTCAACACGAAGAACAGCGGCGCATCGTNNGCCGTGCCCGACATGCCGTTGTACTCCATGATCTCCTTTGGACTGGCGGTTGTCTCGCCGCGCTTCCATGAGAACAGGTCACGCTGTGCGGCCTGCGAACGCAACAGCAGCGGTTCGAGCATGGCGCTGGCGCCGCCGCTGACCGCGATCAACGCGTCACCGTGAAACAGCGCACGGAAACCATCATCGCTGAGGAAGGCGCCATCGGCCTCCGCCACCGTGTCCCAGGCGACATCGGTCGGGCGATAGAGACGGCGCGGATTGACCACCGACACGATGCGGACGCGGAAACCGGATTTCTCCAATTCGTCCTTGGCTTCGTACACTGGCAGCAACACCATGTCACCGGTCACGGCGAACACCACCAGCGGTCCGCGGGTCGCCGCGCTTTGGTACAGCATGACGGCGCCCTCTTCAATTGCACGCCGGTTCTGTTCAAAGGTCGTGCGTACCGGCAACGGACTCTTGGAGGCGAAAATGGCAATCGCCTTGTTGCGGGTATTGAGCGCCCAGTCGTACGCCACCTGGATACAGTTGGCATCGGTCGGGAAGATCGGATAGGTGTTTCCGTTGCGCATCATGGCGGCGAAATACGCCTCGACCTCGGGACGCTGATGGGTCCAGCCGTTGCGCCCCTGTTCGAGCGCGCCGGCCGTGAACATCATCACCATGCTCGGTGTCTTGCGGCGCAGCTCGGCCATCGCCTGGGCCACCGTCTGTACGATCGGCAGGCCATTGATGGCAAAGCTTTCATACGACAGCCACAGCGAGCGGCCACCGTACAGCGCCACACCGGCGGCCAGACCGGCGCAGGCATCTTCGTTGAGCGGCTCGTACACCTGCCCGTGCGGACCCTGGTGATAGAGATCGTCGGTATTCGGGTGGCGGATCTTGAGCGCCACATTGATGTTGGCCATGCCGGAAGCTTCATTGCCATCGGCATTGGTCACCAGGAAGCGCTTGTCACGCAACCCGACCTCGGCTGCCATGGCGCCAAAGACCGTTGACGGCACCGCCGATTCCCCAGCCGCAAATTCCTTCATCGGCAGTTCACCCAGCGGCGCCAGCGCCAGCACCTGTTCGGTCACGGCGGTGCGTACCGCCGGTCCGCCACCGGCGCGCGAGAAATTGTCACGCACGATCTGCCAGGCCTGCGGCCACAACGCACGGCGCTTGAGGCCATCGATCACATCGGTGTTCTCGAGCGTGTGCTGTGCGTACAGGTTGTGCGACTTGGCGCCCAGTGCATGCACACCAGCGCCCTTGAGCTGCTTGATGATGAGCGCTGTCAGGGTGCCGCCCAGCGCACTCTTGGCCGCGCGGTCGGCGGCATCGAGCACCGCCCTGGCGAAGGCCAGCCGCCGCTCGAAGGAAAAGCGCGTGCTGTCGACATAGGCGCCGGGTTGATTCGTGTCATCGAACGCCTTGGCGTCGACGATGATGACTTCCTGGAAACCATGGCCCTTCCAGTAGCCGACCATCTCGTCGTTCGTGAAATTCGACACCATCGAATGGTGCTCCTGACTGTAGCCGTTCCAGATCAGCACCGGCAGGAAGTTGGTCACCTTCGGATAGGCCACGTGGAAGTGCAGCATGCTGTTGAGCACATACGGTTCCCCCATGCCGCCATCGCCGATGGTCACCGGAAATAACTTGCCGGGATGCAATAACGCACCCGCCATGGCGAAGTGCTGTCCCTGCCCGAGCGGTCCGGCTGGCGCCAGGATGCCGGGAATGGCGCCGGACAAATGGCCGAGCAGCCCGTGCTTCTCGCGGAAGCGCGCGCGCATGTCGGCCACGGTCTTGATGTTCATCGCCTCGAGTGAGCTGTCGAGGAACATCGCACTGTAGTAGCCGGGCGCATGGTGCCCGACTTCAGTGTTGATATTGATGTGCCCGAGCATCATGAGGCTCGCGATCACTTCGGCACTAGAGGCAAACCCGCCCGGATGACCGGAGGCCTTGGCGCCAGTGACCTGCAGGGTCAGGTAGCGCAGCGCGTCGGCGCCCAGCAAGGTCTGCCAGACGGCGGCCGGATCAGCCGGATCGGCAATACCCTTCTGGTGCGGGGCGATCGCGGCGCTGGCATAGCGGTCGGCATCGGCCCAGGGGGCATTGAAATACTGAATACCGTCGCAGAAGGCCGGTGCAGCCTCCGGCCGGGCAGCACGGGCAGTGGAGGTGGTCATGACAGGTCTCCCTGAATTGGGTGGGCTTGCGAAAAAGACTAACGCCGGCTAGCATATTTCACAATACACAATCGTTTTCATAATACGAAATATGGTCACCATCGCTGCCACCTCCTCCATCCAGGTCATCGACCGCGTTGCCGCCCTGCTCGATGTGCTGGCACAAAGCCCGGAACCCCGCAGCCTCAAGCTGGTGTCCGCGGAGACCGGCCTGCACCCGTCGACCGCCTACCGGATTCTCGATGCGCTGGCCGCCCATGGCCTGGTCGAACGCACCGACACCAGCCAGTACCGGCTGGGCGTTAAATTGATGCGACTCGGTAGCCGTGTGCGCAAGGACATTGACCTGCTGCGCGAAGCCCGGCCGATCATGGATGCCTTGCGCTCGGAGCTGGGCGAAACCGTGAACCTGACCGTACGCGAGGGCGACGAGGTGGTGTATGTGGAGCGTGCCGTGCCGGCCCGCATGATGCGCGTCGAACAGCTGATCGGCAGTCGCGCACCGTTGCATGTCACTGCCGTCGGCAAACTGTTCCTCGCGGAAGGCGGGGAAAAGGCCTGCAAACAGTACGCGAAGCGCTCCGGTCTGCCGCGCTACACACCGAACACGCTGACCCAGGCCGCCCGGCTGTGGACCGAGGCCGAAACCAGCGCGCAACACGGTTACGCGTTCGACAACGAGGAGGCGGAACTCGGCGTGGCCTGCATCGGGGTGCCGATACGCGACGGGCATGGAAAAATGATCGCCGGTCTGTCGGTGTCGGCCCCGCGTGAACGCCTGCAGAAAAACTGGACCGTGCGCATGCGTGCGGCGGCCGCCGAGCTGTCAGCGCGTCTTGGCTACACCACCTGACTCTGCGGAATCGATTGCCAGTCCAATTTGCCGGGCCGTATACTCGCGCATTCATTTTCTGAACCGCACGGTCCTGACATGTCGATACAATCCTTCAACCCGCCGGTACGCACGCTCATGGGCCCCGGCCCGTCGGATGTACACCCGCGTGTGCTTTCCGCCCTTTCGCGCCCCACCATCGGCCACCTTGACCCGAAATTTGTCGGCATGATGGACGAAGTGAAGTCCATGCTGCAGTACGCCTTCCAGACCAACAATGAGCTGACCATGCCGGTCTCCGCGCCCGGCTCGGCCGGCATGGAAACCTGTTTCGTCAATCTGGTTGAACCCGGGGACAAGGTCATCGTCTGCATCAATGGCGTGTTCGGTGGCCGCATGAAGGAAAACATCGAGCGCTATGGCGGCATTCCGGTCGTGGTCGAAGCCGCTTGGGGTGACCCGATCGATCTCAACCAGGTCGCGGATACCTTCAAGACCAACCCGGATGCGAAGATGCTGGCGTTTGTACAGGCCGAGACGTCCACGGGCGCCCTGTCCGATGCCCAGACCCTGGTGAGGATCGCTCACCAGCATAACGCGCTGGCGATCGTTGATGCGGTCACCTCGCTCGGCGGCGTACCGCTCAAGGTCGACGAATGGGGAATCGATGCCATCTATTCCGGCACCCAGAAATGCCTATCGGCGCCACCCGGCCTGTCGCCGGTGAGTTTCAGCCAGCGCGCAGTGGAGAAAATCAAGGCACGCAAGACCAAGGTGTCGAGCTGGTTCCTCGACCTCACGCTGGTGATGGGCTACTGGGGTTCCGGGGCCAAGCGCACCTACCACCATACCGCTCCGGTGAACGCGCTCTACGGCTTGCACGAAGCGCTGGTGATGCTGCAGGAAGAAGGTCTGGAGCAATCCTGGGCACGCCATGTGCAACTGCATCACACGCTGCGCGCCGGCCTGGAAAAACTCGGCTTCGAATATATTGGCCGTGACGGCGCCCGCCTCCCGCAGCTCAATGCCGTGAAGGTTCCGGCCGGCGTGGATGAGGCCAAACTGCGTTCGATTCTGCTCAATACCTACAATCTCGAAATCGGTGCCGGCCTTGGCTCGCTGGCGGGCAAGATCGTGCGCATCGGCCTCATGGGCCAGACCTGCAACATCCGCAACGTGATGTTGTGCCTGTCGGCGCTGGAGGCCGCACTGCCGCAGGCACGCGCCTAACGGTACCCGGTGCCAGCGGCATGAAGGCCCTCTTCCTCGCCGCCGCCGATTTCGTGGTGCTGATCCACCTGCTGTGGATCGTATTTCTGATCTTCGGAATGATACCGGGTGCGCGCTGGGTGTGGGTGAAGTGGACCCACCTTGGCGCACTGGTCTTTTCCATTTTTCTGCAGCTGTTCGGCTGGGTCTGCCCGATCACGCATCTCGAGGCCTGGCTGCGTACTGCCGGTGGCGCCACACCCTACGAAGGCACCTTCATCCGCCACTATCTGGAGCGCATTGTTTATGCACAACTGCCATCGAATGCACTGTTGATCGGCACGCTGGCCATCGTGGGTGTGTCGCTCTGGGTGTATTTCGGTCGTCGCCGATGACAGCCTGACCGCGACATTGCTAGACTGCACGCGATGAATGCCACTCCCCTGCTCTCCGGACGCGGTCTCCGCAAGCACTATCCGATGGGGTCCGAGCCGGTGCAGGCCTTGCGCGGCGTGGACATCGACATTTTCGCCGGTGATTTGCTGGCCTTGCGCGGCCCATCCGGCAGTGGCAAAACCACCCTGATCAATCTGCTCGGCCTGCTCGATCGCCCAGACAGCGGCACACTGCTGCTTGACGGCCGCAACACCGCCACCTTGAGCGAAGATGAGCGCGCCGACACCCGTCGTGACCGTTTTGGTTTCATTTTCCAGACCTTTAATCTTATCCCTGTGCTGACGGCAGCCGAGAACATCGGTTACCCAATGCTGCTCAATCACGTGACGCGCGCCGAGATGATGGAACGGGCACGCGAACTGCTCGCTGCCGTGGGTCTCGCCGAAAAGGAAAATACCCGCCCCGATCTGCTCTCTGGTGGGCAGCGCCAACGCGTAGCCATCGCCCGGGCGCTTGCCAACCGGCCGGCCGTCATCTTTGCCGACGAACCAACCGCGAACCTCGATTCCCACACCGCCGACGCCATCCTTGATCTTCTGCAGCGCCTGAACCGCGAACAACAGGTGGCCGTCGTCATTTCGACTCATGACCCGCGTGTCGTCGAGCGCTGCACGCGAGTGCTGACATTGCACGATGGCGAGATTGTTACGGAGCCTACCGCATGAACCGGCTGACCATCGCCTGGCGCAATGTCGCGCGCAACCGCCGCCGCAGCCTGATCACGGGTGGGCTGGTGGCCTTTGGATTTGTATCGTTCACCCTGGCTGGCGGCTTCATGGCCCAGTCGTTCGACGGATTGCGGCACAACGCCATACGCAGCGGGCTCGGCCACATCCAGTTTGCTGATCCACGGGCCTTCGAACGCAGTGAGGAAACCACGCTGGAATTCGGGATTCACCAGGCCGGTGCGGCCTTGAAGACCATGCAGGCCGATCCTGCCGTCGACGTGGTCATGCCGAGACTGGAATTCTTTGGCCTGGTGACCGCCGGCGGAACGTCTATCCCGTTTGCCGGCACCGGCGTGGATCCGGAAGCCGAAATGCGTGGCAGCGATATTCCCAAGACGGTCAAGGATGGTGCATGGCTGAAGTCCGGGACGCGCACTGTAGTCATTGGGCGCGGCCTGGCCAAACTGCTGAATGCCAAACTGGGTGATAATCTCACGCTGCTGGCGACCACGCCCGATGGCACACTGAACGCCACTGACGTCACCATTGGCGGTATCGCTGAGATCTTCATCAAGGAGCTGAGCGAGCGCTATCTGGCCCTGCCGTTGCCGCTGGCCCAGGATCTGCTGACGGCTCCGGATACGGTGTCGCGGATTTCAGTGATTCTCAAGGAATCAGCCAGTGAGACCGCCGTTGCCGCAAGATTGCACGACCGGTTGAACGCCGCCGGCATCCGGCTTGACCGCCGGTTGTGGAGCGATCTGGCCGTTTTCTATCAGCAGGTGCGCGTACTGTATATCGGCATCTTCGGGTTCATGGGTACGGTGCTGGTCATCATTGTGTTCCTGTCGACCTTCAACACCACATTGATGTCGGTCACCGAACGTACTCGCGAGATCGGTACACTACGGGCACTCGGCGCGCGCTCGCGGCGGATCGCCACCGGTTTCGTGCTCGAAGGCGCGCTGCTCGGCATGGCCAGCGCCATCGGTGGAACATTGCTGAGCCTGGTTATCACGCTGATCCTGAATCTTTCTGAAATTCACATGCCGCCCCCGCCCGGCATGGCCAAGGGCATCGTGATTCACGTACAGGTAATCCCGACTGTCTATCTGCTGGCCACGCTATCGATGATCGTCACACTGGCGATCGCCTCGTACTTCCCGGCACGGCGTGCCGCACGCGCACCGATTGTGGAGTCGCTCGCTCATGTTTGAAGTGCTGCTCATCAGTGCCGCGCTGGCCGCCGAGCAGCCCGATGCCGCCGCCCTGCTGAAACAGGCCGATGCGCCGCGCCAGTCCTTCCTGCACAGCACCGTGCGCATGCGCGCCACGCTTGAACACGATGACGGCACTTCGCAAACCGGCGAGTTCGACGTCTATCTCGGCAACGAGGACCAGCAACTGGTTGTGTTTCGCGACAAGCGCAACAAGGGACGCAAGTTCCTGACCGTTGGCGACAAATCGTGGCTGATCGTGCCCGGCTCGAAGAATCCGATCGCCGTCACTGCCAGCCAGAAAATGATGGGCGCCAGTTCGTTTGCCGACATCGCGCGCGTGCGTCTTGCCACCGACTACACCGGCACACTGCGTGCCGGCATCGAACCCTGTGGCGACCCGGCTCGTCCCTGCCGGGTCGTCGACATCACGGCCACCGTGAAAACAGCACCGTATGCCAGTGGCACGCTGTGGATCGACGGCGACGGCTTCCTGCGCAAGGCGATTTACAAACTCGCTTCCGGCAAGCCCGCCAAGGAAATCCGTTATCGCTACCGGGAGTCTGACGCCGGCCAGTCCATCCCGGCCGGATTGACGCTCACCGACCTGCTGTTTTCAAACCACGCCGGCAAGACGACACTCGAATACCTTGACCACCGCCCGGCCCGGCATCCGGCCGGCACCTTTGATGTCAGCCAGCAGGCCCGACGCTGAAATAATTTTTCGATTTACCGATAATGGAACGACCTGTACTCACCACACCGGTATGAGGTATATGACATGGCTGCCTGGCTCGTTCCCGCACTGAAAGCTGTTCTCCCCCATGTCGGAACCATCATTTCCGCGGCGATCCCGGTCTTCACCAAAAAATCACAGGAAGCCGAGGCTGGGCCATCTGGCCTGCTGCAAAAGCAAATTACCGAATTGCAAACGGCTGCCGCCCAAAACGCGGAGAATATCCGCGAACTGGCCGGTCAATTACAGACCACGGTCACCGCGCTGGAGCAATCGGCCGCCCTGGTCGAGAAACGAATGCGGCGCCTGCTCCTTTTCAGCATTCTCTCCGCCGCGGTCGCTTTGTTCGCCCTGGGGATGACCCTTTGGAGCATGATGGCGGTTGCACTGTAGTTTGAGCACCGCATCGCGAATTGAAGTGCGATAAGCTTCCCGTGGTCCAGCCGACTGTTGATGGGCCTGACACTGGTTGGCGCGCGACACTTGTCCACACATAGCGGCGGGCGTAGGCTGTCGTCACAGGAAGAATAAACAGCGAGGGAGCGCCATGGAAATCCGCACGGTCCGCAAGCCCGGCGACAAGGGCACGCAGGGGCTCATGAAGCAATACGGCGAGCGACTGGTGTGTATCCGCTACCGTTACGACCCGGCCCGCAAAAAGCGCT